>CAZWBN010000131.1:0-5407 GCA_964632095.1 uncultured Clostridia bacterium
TCTAAAACAACTATTGTATCAGCTCCTATTATGATACCCGAAGAAAAACTGTTAGCTGCTTCTTTAACTTTTTGTCTCGAGAGCCTGAGAACATATTCATGAGGTTTTTCTTCTTTTAGCCTTTTCTCCTCAATTTTAACTGGAAAAACTATTGGTTTTATACCTATTCGATTTAAAATCTCAATCCTTCTCGGCGACCTTGAAGCTAAAATCCACTTCATTTTTAAGAATTTAAAATTTAACATAAAATTTCAAAATTTGAAACTTAATTTATTTTATGCTATTTAGAAATAGGTAATGGAAAAACTCAAAAAAAGTTTTTTTTTCCAACTGATTATTTTCCTTTTTTTTATTAAAACAGTTTCTGGACAACAGGGGTATCAAGAAAAAGTAGTTGTAACAGAGGTTGAGGTCCCTGTTCGTGTTTTTTATAAAGGTAAACCAGTAAAGGATTTAACTAAGGAAGACTTTGAAATTTATGAGAACGGAATTAAGCAGGAGATAACAAGTCTGGAAATTGTTTCAAGAAGAATTTCCTTTCCTGAGCTTAAGGATAAAATTTTCAAAAAGGGGAGGATTTTTATACTTATTTTTAATATTTTTGATTATTTTGATGAAGTTGGGAAGGGAATAGATTATTTTTTTAATAACATTTTTAAAGAGAATGATAGATTATTTATCTTAGTGGATAATAGATTCTTAAATATAAATACAAAGAAAAAACCTAAGGAACTCGCTAACGATTTAAAGATAATACTGAAAAAATATAAACAGATTTACAATTTTAATTTTTATAAAGCTTTTAGAGATTTAAGATATGAAGCCGACAGGCTCTTGCTCGTTCTTAGAGGAGAAGACAGTAGATTTACAAGCCAGTATTACGCTCTTTTCAGGTTTTACAAAAATTATCAAAGGATTTGGAAAGAATACCAAAGCCAATATCTTCTCCCAGATGTAAAATTCTATAAAAATTTGGTCCGAAGAATTAATCTACTGAAAGGAGAAAAATGGGCAATATGTTTTCAACAAAGAGAAATGTTCCCAAAATTAAAAAATGAAAGTAGACTTGATATAGAAATAAGAAACTGGATAGCTAAGCAAGTTGAGCCGGAAGACCAGGTGAGGGCGAGATATATTCAAGCTATGCAGGATGACTTACAAAGATTGCTGAACATCTCTGAATATTTTCCGACTGACAAATTAAAAAATGTTTTTATAGAGGCAAATATCACTTTTCATCTAATTTTACTAAAATCACTTAAACCTGTGCCATCACAGGATTTCGAGTTGACTGAAGTTACCAAAAACTATGAGGATTGTTTAAGAAGGATAAGTTTTTCAACAGGGGGTATATCCCTTTTTTCAAATAAAATTTCACAAGCATTGGTCAAGACAATTGAAAAAGAAGATTTCCATTATGTTTTGTGGTATAAACCACAAAAAAAAGAAATTGGCACAAAAAGAAAAATCGAGGTGAAAGTAAAGAGAAAGGGAGTGGAGGTAGTTTATTTAAAACATTTTCCAGAGAAAGCTGAGCCTTCTATAATTATTTCTAATTTTAAAAGCGAAAATAAGCTTTTAAAATTTACTTTAATAAATTATAAAAGAACCTCATTAAATAAAGAACTTATAGGACTTATTCAAGTGAAAATTAAAATTTTTGATGAAAATTCCAAAATAGCATTCTCCGGGGAGAAAACATTAAGAGCTACAAAAGACAAAATTAATATTTCTTTAAAATTAAATAAATTAAACTCAGGAAATTATTTTGTAATTCTTGAGGCATTTGATCAGATTTCAAAAGAGAGAGATATTTTTTCAGGAGAAATTAAGCTTTAGATAAAAATCTAATCCAGAGCTAAAATGAATGAAGTTAAATCTTCCTACAAAGAACTTTCTCCTTTTAGTATCAGAATAATTATTTATTTTCTTTTTTTCTTATCAGGACTCGCTGGGCTGATTTATGAAATTCTATGGTCTAAACAATTTGTTCCTGTTTTTGGTAATAGCGCTTATGCTATAAGCATTGTGCTAACTGCTTTTATGACTGGACTTGGAATAGGAAGCTTGTGGTTTGGTCGCTATGCGGACCGTCATCGTGACCGTCTTTTGCTTTATTCAATTCTTGAAGGAGGTATTGCTCTTTCAGCATTTCTTGTTCCCTTTTTTCTTCAACTCCTTAAGAAGATAATGCCTCTTTTTTTCTCTTCGATATCAGAATTCTTACCTCTTATTACACTAATTAGATTTATTTTTTCATTTTTAATTCTTTTTATTCCATGTTTTCTAATGGGTGGCACTCTACCTGTGTTGAGTAAATATTGCACGGAAGAACTTAAATTTGTTGGTCATAGAATAAGTCTTCTTTATGGGGTTAATACATTTGGAGCTGCAGCGGGATGTTTTTTGGCTGGTTTTTTCTTAATTGAAACCATTGGTTTATCCGGAACTAACAATTTAGCCATATCAACAAATCTTACTATAGGGTTAACAGTTATATTCATAAGGTTTCTTCACAGAAAAAACAAAGGAAAAAAGTTTATTTCAAAAAAGGATTTTTCAAGGAAAGCTGTAAAGCTAAATAAAAAAGAGGCTTTAATTAAAATTCCTGAACTATCCAGTAAGAGAAATTCTATTCTTATTGTAGCTTTTATCACAGGTCTTACTTCTTTGTCCCTTGAAGTTTTATGGACGCGATACTTGTCGTTCCGTATTCCAAGCAATGCTTATAGTTTTTCGAGTATATTAGGGGTATTTCTTATAGGCTTAGGTATAGGGAGTTTGATTTACCGTCTTTTTTTAGCTTCCTATAAGAATCAAATATTGATTCTTTCTATTATTCTATTCATTTCCGGTTCCTTGATACTAATAATGTTATCCCTTGCATCAGAATTAGTGTTTTCTCGAGGGCTCAATTTTTTCCCTTTCATTCCTGTTAACCTTTCCACTCCCTTGGGTCAAAAGTTTCAATCCATAAATTTTGCACTCATGACTATTCTAATCCCAACAATACTAATGGGAATAACATTTCCTTCTCTTTGTAAAATTTTTACTCAGAAATTAGAAACCATTGGAGAAAGTATCGGAAAAGTTTATGCCATTAATACAGCAGGAGCTATTACAGGCTCTCTTCTACCAGTATTTTTAACAATTCCTCTTTTAGGAATAAGAATAAGCTTTCTTTTAATAGCTCTTATGATTTCAGGAGCTGGAATATGGTTATTTTTTGCTTTTAAAAAGGGACTTAAAATAATTCGTTTAGGACAGGCTTTCGCCCTTATTTTTATTTTAATTATCCTTTTTTCTTTTATCTTCCCAAAAAATCTTACAAGAAAACTTTTCTTAAGCACCCTCCAACTTGGTAAACATAATGATATTATATTTTATAAAGAAGGGAAAACAGCAACATCAATTGTCGTTCAGGACAAAGTAAGTAAATGCAAAGACCTTTACATTAATAGCATGGAGGAGGTTCCTACAAGCTTTGGTGCTCAATATTGTTTTAAACTTCTTGGAATTCTTGGTTCCTTACTTCATCCTAATCCCTCAAAGGTTTTAATGGTATGTTTTGGGGGAGGGATTGCAGCTGGCACAACTTTGCAACAACCATTTGTAAAAAAACTTGTAGTAGTTGATATAGAAGGAAGTGTTGTAAAGGCAGCCAGATGTTTTAACAAGGAGAATAACAATCTTTTAAGTAATAAAAAAGTTAAAGTTGTTATTGAAGATGGGAGGAATTATCTCTTCATGTCAAGGGAAAAGTATCCTCTGGTCGTGAGTGATTCTACTCATCCCAAATCTGCTGATAGCTGGGTTCTTTATACAAAAGAATTTTATCAAACTGTTAAAGATAAATTGACAGATGATGGAGTATTTGTCCAGTGGCTACCATTTCATAATATGACACTTAATGAATATAAAATAATTCTTAAGACTTTCCAATCCATATTTCCTCATACGAGTCTTTGGCTTACTCATGCCTTTGATGAAATGGGTCGTTACATGAAATTCAGTCTTCTTGTTGCTACTCCAAAAAAATTGTCCATTGATTTCCAATCTCTAAAGGATGAATTATCATATCCATCTGTGAAAAAAGACCTTGAATTCTGGGACCTTGACCACCCTGTTGGAATTCTCAGCAATTTTTTAAGTGGAGAAGATAAAATAAGAGAATGGACCAAGGATGTTCCAATAAATACAGATAATTTGCCATGGAGTTATTATGAAACTAAATATTCTAAGGGAGAAAAATATTTTCTTCGGAGTTTACTACCAATTGCAGAGAATGTTTTTTCCTATTTACAAAACTTTGAAAGCAGAACTGAAGAAGAAAGAGTTAAGAAAAGATTAAGTGTTGTTTTCCAATACAAAAAACTAATTTTACAAAATAAAATTGCTGAAGCTTTTGCTCTTTTACAAAATGACAGAAAGATTCAAAGGGAAAAGGAAAATATAAAATTGAGCATAAAATATTTAAAAAAAGTTTCAAAGTTTTATCCAGATGATTCAAAAAGATTGCTCTGGATTGCAAGGGGATTAAGGTCGTTATTAACAATTCAGGGGAAAAAGGAACCGGATGACTACATAGATGTTATTAATATGCTCCAAAAAGCATTGTATTTAGACCCGAAATCCATTGACAATCATCTTGAAATGGCTGACCTTATGCTTAAGCTGGGAAGACTAAATGAAGCAAGTAAATATTATAAAAAAGCCATAGAAATCCAGCCAGATTCTTACATTGCTCATGCAATGCTTGGAAATATACTGAGTGAGCAAGGTAAATTTTATGAAGCTTTGAGTCATTATTATAGTGCTATTAGAATATACCCACGAAATGCTCAAATTTATAGCAATTTGGCAGTTGCATTAATTCAGTTGAATAAATTTGATGAAGCTATTCAATATTTGAACTATGCTTTAAAAATTGACCAGAGAAATGCTGAAATTTTTAATAATTTGGGAGTTGCTTTTTTAAAAAAGGGAAAAATTGATAAAGCAGGTGAATATTTCAGAAAAGCTTTAGAAATTGATTGTAATTACTGGAAAGCCAAAATAAATTTAGCCAATATTTTAATTAAAAAAGGGGAGTTTGAAAAAGCTATAAATCTACTTTATGAAGTTCTGCAAATAAAACCGATGGATATTCAAAATCGCTATAGTTTAGCCCTCATTCTCTGGAGAGCGAGTCGTTATCAAGAAGCTATTCAGGTTTTAAGAGAAGGAATCAAACTTTCGCCAAATCAGGCACCGCTACTTAATCTTCTTGCTCGTTTTCTAATTTCTGTTCCTGATAAGAAAATTCAAGACAGGGAGCAAGCTTTAACCCTTGCCCAAAGAGCTTGCACAATTACTGAAAACAAAAATCCCCAATGTCTTGACACTTTAGCATTAGCCTATGCTTCAA
>CAZWBN010000132.1:0-5363 GCA_964632095.1 uncultured Clostridia bacterium
TACAGAAGGAATACTTACAAAAATTAAGATGGTAAAAAGAGTGAGTTTTGCCTACCTGTGGTGTTAGCAGACAGGGTTTTCGTAATGTGGAGGTTTATGTGAGAAAGGCCTGCCTGTTTGTCAGACAGGTGCTTCTTGCTGTCCTGTCTCTCGCTTTTATACTCTCTTCTTCCCACTTTTTGACATAGAGCCTCGAAATCTTGACAGAAAGTGCTCTTTTTATTAAAATTCTATTGGTCTAAAAATTAGTCAAAAAATAGGATAAAAGGAGGAAGAAGTGATAAATTTATCTGAAACTATTCCAGCCAGTAAAGCTAAAGCTCGTTTTTCTGAACTTTTACGAAGAGTTAAAGAATATCATGAGTCTTTTGCAATTACACAAAGAGGAAAAGTGGAAGGAGTGTTAATGAGTATTGAAGAATTAGAGAGTCTTATCGAAACCCTTGAAATTTTGAGTGATAGAGAATTAATGAAAAGCATTGACAAAGCCCTTGAAGATGAAAAAACTGGAAGACTTTATTCTCATGAGGAAGTGTTTTCAGAATAGGAGTTAGTTCCTTTGAAAGAATATGCTCTCCTATATACAAGGGAAGCGAAAAAGAAAATAGAAAAACTTGACCCTTCGATTAAAAAAATTATTAAAAAAGCTATAGAATCCCTCAAAACAAATCCCCTAAAAGGAAAGGCTTTATCATATGAACTGGCAGGTTTACGCTCTTTAAGAGCTTCTGATTATCGAATTATTTATCGGGTTAAAGAAAAACAACTTATAATTATTGTAATATCAGTTGGATACAGAAGAGAAGTATATAAAAGATTAAAAGAACTTATTACCAAAAAATAAATGAACTCGAAAATGAAAAGAGTTAATAAAAATTTTACATTTTCTAATCGCAATCTCAAATTGTTAAAAATTATTGTGATAGGGAGATTAATTCCAATAAAAACGAATGCAAAAAAATTGCGAATATTAGTGAAGTGAGAAATCTTAAATCTTTACAAGAAGCTATCTAAACTTGCTTAAACTGAATTCATGGACTTTGTTTAAAATCTCATATTTTTCACCAGAATCTGGATTAAAAACTTGGACCGCTAACCCTGGAGCAACAATTATTAACCTCACTTTATATTTCTGGTTATATTTGAACTTGCTTTAAAAAATTCTGCTGGACTCAAAATCTTTATTCCCTGATATTCTTTTAGCTCTAAAAGGTGTTTGTCTCCAGAAACAATGTAATTTGCCTTTCCCTCAACACCACATTCCAAAACTCTATTATCTGGCTCATCTTCTTTTATTTTAGAAATCTTTGAAATCGGAGAAACAAAAGTAGTAATGTTCCTTATTCCTGTTAAAATAAGAAAAATCTCAAAGGTAGTTCTTTTAAACTTTAATCTCAATACTCTTTCAATCTCATCTATAATTTTTTCAGAAATTAAAATCTCAATTTTTTCTTTTCTTGCTAAATTTAAAATCTCTCTCGGCTTCCCTTTAAATAAAATACCTGAAATATAAACATTGGTATCTAAAACTATTTTTATCATTTAAAACTTTTCTCTATTTCTTCTCTTTTCTAAATTCCTGAACCATTCTTTCAACATCCTCTTCTGTTTTGATGTTTAAGTTTTTAGCTGTCTCTTCTCCAATTTTGTATATCTTTTGCCAAAGTTTCTCTGATTTAATATATTGTTTTAAAGCCTCTCTTAAAATTTCACTTCTTGATACTTTCTTTTCTTTTGCCAATTCGTCTACTTCTTTAACTATTTCGGGAAGCAAAGAAAAATTAATTATTTGAGTTTGCCTTGGCATTATTCTTCTCCTTGAGTAATAAATTTCTATTACTAAATTAACAGATACAGTTAGGCTTGTCAAGAAAATAAAAAAATTCGCTTTTTTTAGGTCTACTATTACGAAGGGTGAGATTTAAATTGGAATGGCTGATATTGTTAATTCGAAAAACTAAATATTCGAAAAAATTTCTAATTTCTACTTTCTTCATCTACTATTCCCAATTTAATTCTCAACTCCTGAATTTGAGCAAGTTCTCTTTCGCTCATTGGAATTTTATTCCATCTCCGCGGAGCCCTTATCAACACTGAAAACACTATCTTTAAGCTCCTCCATTTTTACAGGAATTTTAAGACATTACCAATTTTCATTTCTCCTGATTGAAAAATTGTCAAAAAATGGAGAAAAAAATCTATTTCAAAATTCTATCGACAATTTTGGGTAATCTGTTGTAGTTTTCAAATTTTACAATCTATGATATATTCTTTCTAAAATGAATAATTTTGGGAAGGAGTTAAGAAAAGAAAGAGAAGCAAGGAATATTCCTCTTGAGGAAATTGCTGAAGCTACAAAAATTCATATAAAATTTCTTAAAGCAATTGAGGAAGACAATTTTGAAATTTTACCCGGCGAATTTTTTATCAGGAGTTTTATAAAAGCTTATGCAAATTATTTAGGGCTTGATGAAAGAGAAGTTTTAAACAGATATTATGACGCCAGACCTAAAATAGATTCTCCGGATGAAAGGGAGTTTAAACAGGTGGAAAAAAGAGAGTTTTCTGTTTATTTACGTTTCGGTTTAATCCTTCTTGCAATTTTATTTTTTATTTATTTTATTATTCGAATCTTTTTCTGAATTATTCAGAATATAATTTTTTCAATTCCTCCTTTAAAGCAGGAATTACCTTAAACAAATCATCAACTATTCCATAATTGGCAACCTTGAAAATTGGAGCTTCAGGATCTTTATTTACTGCTACTATACATTTTGAAGAGGACATTCCAGCTAAGTGCTGAATAGCACCCGAAATCCCGAAAGCCATATAAAGATTGGGTGAGACGGTTTTTCCTGTCTGTCCGACTTGATGTTGATGCCCAATCCAGCCAGAATCTACAGCTGAACGAGAGGCTCCAATTGCAGAATTTGGTAGAATGGAAGCCAATTCTCTTAGTAATTTGAAATTTTCAGCAGACTGCATTCCTCTTCCTCCTGAAATTACGATTTCTGCCTCAGTAATATCAAGCTCTGCACCTTCCTCCCGGACAATGTTTCTTACTTTTGACTTTATATCAGATATAGATGGTTCTTTCTTTATTACTTCTCCTTCTTTTTCTTCTGGTTCTATTAAAGGAAAGATATTTGGTCTCAGTGTTGCTATAACGGGTTTTGCCTTAAAACTGATTTTTGCCAGAGCTTTGCCCGCATAAATTGGTCTAATTACTTTGAGAGTGTTGTTTTCTATTAATATCTGGGTACAATCAGATGCAATACTTACATTTAATCCCGCTGCTATGCGAGGAGCTAAATCTTTACCCATTGATGTTGCTGAAAAAAGGATTATTTCTGGATTAATTTCTTTCGCTAATTCAATTAGAACATCTGAGTACCCGTCAGAAGAGTAATTTTCTAACAAGGGACTTTCTAAAAGATACACTTTTTCTGCGCCATATTTAAAAAGTTCCGAAGTGAAACTGTCCAAATTATTCCCGACAATAACTGCGCTTAATGAATAATTTAATCTCTCTGATATTCTTTTTGCTTCTGAAAGAGCTTCGAGCGAGGATTTTTTGATTTTTCCTTCCCTTATTTCTATAAAAACTAAGATCATTTTTTTCCTCCCTTAAATTACTTTAGCCTCATTTCTCAACAATTCCACCAATTTTTTAGCAGTTTCTTCTGGAGTTCCTTCAAGTATTTTTCCAGATGGTCTTGGAGGAGGAGGTTCTATCTGGTCCACCTCAATAAGAGGTTTTAATTCTTCCTGTGTTATTCCTATGTCTTGGAGACTGATTATAGGAATCTCTTTTCTTTTTGCAGCCATTATTCCCTTAAGAGTTTCGTATCTCGGTTCATTTAATCCTTTCTGAGCACTTATTACAACAGGAAGCTTGAATTCCACTTCCTCAAGAGCACCTTCAATTTCCCGATGAGCCCATCCCTTTCCATTTTCAATTACCAATTTGGTAACCACATTTACTTGAGGGAGATTTAACATTCCAGCAACCATTGAAGGAACAGCACAATTATCAGCTCCAACAGATTGTTTCCCAAATAAAAGAATATCAAATTCAGTAAATTTGTTTTTTAGAGCTTTTGTTATGATTTTTGCAATTCTAAATGGTTCATATAATTCTTTTTCCTCATCTTTTATCAGAAATGCCTCATCTGCTCCCATCGCTAAGCACTTTCTTAATGCGGTTATTGCTCTTTCAGGTCCCACAGTAATAACAGTTACTTTTCCTCCTTTGTTTTCTCTAAGTCTCAGTGCTTCCTCAACTGCAAACTCATCATATGGGTTCAGAACAAGATTTAAATCTTCTTCTATTATTGATTTTCTATCAGGAGAAATTCTTATTTTAGACTCAGTATCTGGAACTTGTTTTATAAAGACCAATATATTCAATTTTTACCCTCCTTTTATTCTTCAAATTTTTTAAGTAAAAGGGCACCATTTGTCCCACCAAATCCAAAAGAATTTGTTAAGGCATAAATAACTTCAGCTTTTTTAGGTTTATTTGGAACATAATCGAGGTCACATTCAGGGTCTGGAAATTCATAATTTATAGTAGGAGGAATTATTTGGTGTTTAATGGTAAGAGCTGTATAAGCAGCTTCTACTCCTCCTGCAGCTCCTAATAAATGTCCTGTCATTGATTTGGTTGAGCTCACAGGTATCTTATAAGCATAATCACCAAACAATTTTTTAATTGCAAGAGTTTCTATTTTATCATTTAAAGGCGTGGAGGTGCCATGAGCATTTATATAATTTATATCTCTTTCAGAAATCCCTCCATCATCTATTGCTCTCTTCATTACCCTAATCGCACCATCTCCATCCTCGCAAGGAGCTGTAATATGATAAGCATCTCCTGTCATTCCATAGCCTATTATTTCAGCATAAATAGGAGCATTTCTTCTAAGAGCAAATCCAAGTTCTTCTAAAATTACTATTCCAGCGCCTTCACTCATAATAAAACCATCTCTTTTTGCATCAAAAGGTCGGGAAGCTTTCTCTGGTTCATCATTTCTGCAAGAAAGAGCCCGCATTGAGCAGAAACCAGCCAGACCCAATGGAGTAATTGGAGCTTCAGAGCCTCCTGCAATCATTACATCAGCATCACCTCTTTCAATGATTTTAAAAGAGTCTCCTATAGCATGGAGCCCAGTTGTGCAGGCAGTTACTGTAGCAGAGTTAGGTCCTTTAGCACCATATTTTATGGAGATCTGACCTGAAGCAAGATTTATTATCACTGAGGTGAGGAAGAAAGGCGATACTCTCCTTGGTCCTTTTTCGAGCAGGTCTTTATGAGTTTCTTCAATTGTCCCAATTCCTCCTATTCCTGAACCTACAATTAC
>CAZWBN010000133.1:0-5351 GCA_964632095.1 uncultured Clostridia bacterium
AATTTATATTTATAGGAACCTGAAGGAATGGCATCACTCATATAGACTCCAACTATAGTATTTTTGATCCGAGTAAGTCCCGCAGGATTCCAGAAAATTGCACTGAAGTCGTCTGCTAACCCCACATATGCCCCTCCCATGCTTAATGCCCTTGAGCCGATGCTGTTTAAATTAAAACCATTTCCAAAGAGGAATGAGATATTTAAGCAAAATAGTATTCCAAGATAGTAGATTTTTTTCATCTTAAATAATCTCATCTGCTATTGAAGATAATATATTATCTGATGGAATTGATGTCAACATTAAAATGATACCGTAGCTTGAATTCGTAAAGTATCATTTTTTAATTGGGAATTCTTTTCTTTATTAAATTGATATTCAATTTTAAATGCAATATTATTTACTGGATAATAATTTAAGCCAATTGTCCATCTCTCTTTTTTCTCTTTTATACCAGCGCCTTCCTTTACATTTACAACAAAACCTTCCCCATGATAGGGGTCTCTATAATCTAAAAACTGGTAACTGAAAACAGGGCTAAAGTTTCCGATCGGAAATGAAAAAATAACAAAATAACCTTCTGCTTTTCCATTTTCATAAGGAGCTCTATTCTCAATTTCTGCTTTTGAATATTCAATTAGAAGTAAAGTTTTAGAATTTGACCATATTAAATCAATTCCTCTCAAATTTAATTTTAAATTATTCTCGGAATTATATGCTCCATTATATTGAGAAAAACCTATTTTTAAGCCCTTTCCAAGAGAAAGCCCGAGTCTTCCACCCCGAGCTTTATCTTTATTATTATCTCTAAATTGCCTGCTTTCTCTTATATTTCTGTCCTCTCCAAGACCATTGGCTAAATAAAGGGAATATGAAAGAACTCCGTAATTACCTTCAATTAATACTCCAATATCAGTCCATGGAACAGGAACAATACTTTCATGGGAAAGGGGTAAATCTATCAATTTTAATTCTACTGGTCTATGAATCTGATTGAGTATACCAAAAGGAACTAAAAATGCCCCGGCTTTAATATTAAGGAATGCGCCACCACGAAATCCTATCCACGCCTGTTCAAGGTATAAATCAGACAATGCATTCTCGGCTCTTACTTCAGTATAGAAATAGAAATTTTCATCAAATTTTCCATTAAAGTTTAATGAAAAATAACTATTTAATATTTCCCCGTAAGGGTTCAAACCTTCTCCTTGAGATTTGATGTATTCACAGGAAAAATAGCCTCCATATTTTACTTCGCTTAAGATTAAGCTATTTGTTACAAAAAGAAACATAAAAAGAAATACAATTCTTTTAATTTTCATCTTTAACTTATTTAAATATATTTTTCTTTTATGTCAAGTGATATTCAAAAAGAAATTATCAGCGAGGAATTATAATCTTCTCGTCCTTGTTCTTTTCAACAAGCTTCTTAATTCTTTCTTTCATGGAATTGATATAATTTTTTCCGTCAAGTTCACCTTCTGAATATAATTTTACAGCGAAAATTAAATTTTCAATATACTTTATTTTTTCCTCATCTGGATAAAGTTCCATTGATTTCGGAACAATAATTTCTCTTGGGTAGCGAATATTTTTTATAGTGTTATAAACAACTTCTCCTAATTCATCTTTCTTCTTCAAATCAGTTTCATTAAAATAAATTAGACGCCTCTTCTCTTTAATCTTATCCAGAGCATACTCCAATGCTTTAATTACTTTTCTATCGTTTAGATTTGCATCCAGATTAGACAAAATAAAATCAACCATCGCCTTTTCAACATTATAAGCAAACCAGGTAAATTTTTCATCGTTATAAATTTCATCCTGCTTTTTCTCTATAAATTCAGGTCTTGCAATATTCTTTAGCCATTCCTTTTTTTCCTGATAGGTTCTATGCTTTACCAGATAAGCGCATGATTCAGGACATTCTATTTCTTTCTCCCTATATTTTCCACAACATAAAGGACATATTAAACCAGAGAGGGCAGGGCAATAACGCTTTCCTTTCCTGCTTTTACACTTTACGCATTTACTCATTTTTTATTTACTACGCTTGAATAAATATGCACAATCCAGTAATTTATTCTCCACTCCATCATGAACTGCAAATTTTGCTCCACTCCACATTGAGGCTGCTCCAAATTCTCCTTTCTTATTAAGTGCATAGAAAGTTAAAGAAAACTTTGGTCTTCCTTTTTCATCAAGGAGATACGGCTGTTTTTTTGTTGTATATGCTATTCTTTCAAGAGTTTTTAAACATGCTTCTTCTGGCGAATATCCCTTTCTCATAAATTCAACAACTGTAAAGCTACCACAATTAAGAAGATTTGCTTCTCCTCTTCCAGTAGAACCAGCAGCCCCCACATCATTATCCACAAAAAGTCCTGCTCCTATTATAGGAGAATCTCCCACTCTTCCGGGAATTTTAAATGGCAATCCACTTGTAGTAGTAACTCCAGCAATATTACCTTTAGAATCTATTGCCAAACAATTGATTGTTCCATGGTGAAAGACCTCTTCAAGTTCTCTTTCAATCTCCTTTGGTGGAAACCAGTCATCTTTATCTGATAATGTTTCTTTCCACCGGAGCCATATCCTTCTGGCTCTATCAGTGAGTAAATTTTCTTCCTTAAACCCATGAGCTTTTGCAAATCGTAAAGCTCCTTCTCCCACTAAAAGAACATGGTCTGTTCTCTCCATAACTAACTTTGCCACTTTTGAAGGATTTTTAATATTTCTAAGGCTTGCAACTCCTCCTGCATTATGGGTTGGTCCATGCATAACAGAAGCATCAAGCTCTACAACCCCTTCCTCATTAGGTAATCCTCCATATCCAACTCCTAAATCATTCGGATCATTTTCGACCAGATTAACTCCTGCAATCACTGCATCCAAAGGATCAACTCCTCTTTTAAGCATTTCCATTGCTTTCTGAGTAGCTTTCAAACCGTTCCTGCTTGCCACCACTATTGGTCCTCTTCCCTTCTTCTCTATTTCTTTACTTTGTAAAAAATTAAATTTACTTAAAATTGCAACACTTGCACCTGTAGTTAACCCTTTTTTAAAAAAATCTCTTCTTGATAATTTCTTCATTTTTACCTCCTGAAATTACAATTAAAAAATAAAATGCCACTTCAGTCAAATTAAATTTAAAATGAAATTTTATAGATTAATTATGAATTTTCAAAATGGAGGAGGCAAAAACCGTGCTCTCCAGTGTCTGAGAGCAAATTTCTCTGCTTTATCCTTGTCTCTTTCCTTTAAGATATTAATTAATAACTTATGATCTTTAAGAGATTCCTGCAGTGCTCCCGGCTCATTAAAAACAGAAACTCTCTGAGTATTATATCTTAGAAATTGGTCGTGAACCTGCAAAATTATTTTATAAAGAAATTTATTTCTCACTGATTCCCATATTTTAATATGAATCTTGGAATTCAAATCACAATATTCATCTATTGTGTCTTGAGTGCAAAATTTTTCCATTTTCTTAGTTAATTTTTCAATCTCTTTAATTTTTTCATCAGTTATTGTCTCAACAACCATTCTCATACAGAGACTGTCAAGAAATCTGATAACCTCATAAATATCCTCAAGTTCTTTGTATGAAATTTCCTTTACAAAAGCTTCCTTATGGCTATCTATTCTTATAAATCCTTCACCCGCAAGTTTTAAAACCGCTTCTCTCACAGGAGTGGTACTCACTCCAAAAATAGCTGCTATTTCCCTTTCCTGAATTCTCTGATTTGCCTTTAATTCCCCTTTTAAAATTGCATTTTTTAAATAAATATAAACTCTATCTCTTAAAGTTCTTGGGTATATAATGGTATCATCTTTCATCTCAGTGAAAATATATTTTATAAGATGTAATTTGTCAAGTTATTTAGCCTTCTTCCATGTTTCAATAAATTTTACTGCTTTTTCAACCATTTTATTAACTGTCTCAAATCCCCTTTCCTTTGTAGCTTTTCTCGGGTCACTAAAGGACCATATCCCGTTCGAGGAAAGTTCATGACTTGCTCCCCTTTTTCCTGTTTTCTCAGGAACTCCAAATAATGAATTCCAGACATAAATTATATCTGGATTCTCTTTTGCAAGTTCTCTCAATTTTTTCATCTGGGGTGTAAAATGTATTTCAGGCTTTTGAGCTCTATCCATTCTCACCAGTTCCGGTTTAAGGTAAAGCATGATTGAAGTTTCACTTAAACCAGCGTGCCAGTCAAAGAATTCTCCTCCCTCTTCTTTTTGTATAGGACTTCCGTGACCAATTGAAATAGCTATTGCCGGAGTGTTGTGATTAATACGATGAATAACTCTGTCCTGAACAATATTATTTCCACCATGATAATTGAAAAAGAGAATTTTTCTAAAACCATATTTAATCAACATTTCAACACATTCAAAAATAACTTCTTCCATAGTTTGAGGCTTTAAACTTAAAGTTCCAGGAAAACCAGAATGATATTCACTATATCCAACCATAAGAATAGGAGCAACCACAATACCTGTTCGAGAAGATATTAATTTACTAATTTCAAAAGCCTCATAAAAATCGGTTCCAAGAGGTAAATGCGGCCCATGTTGTTCTGTGCTCCCTAATGGAATAATAACCATATCATTATTCTTTAAATATTCCTGAACATCAGTCCAAGTCATTTCCTGTAAAACTAATGCTTTATTTTTTGCAAAAGAGAATGAAATTAAAAATAAGAATAGAAAAAGGCTTAGAAAGATTTTTCCCAATTTCATATTTTACCCCCTATCTATTTTTTTAGGACATAAAAATCTTTTATTCTTCCATCTATTTCTATTTTTCTAAAATCAATAATCTTATATCCTCTCTTAAATAAATTTAAGAAAACTTCCCTTGTTTTCAACCTCCAGTCAAGAGGAATTCTTCTGATCTCTTCTTTATCCACATCTGTTTCTCGCAACATTGTATAAAAATCATACGGTATTTGAACAAGCAAGAATTCATTTTCTATTTCAAGATTTACTTTTCCGGCTATTTCTAATTCTATTTCCCCGCTCTTACCTTTTATTTTTGAATAATTTGCTTCCAATACTATTAGTTCGTCTTTAATTAAAGAATTTATGTCATAATTTGGTCTTTGAATTTCCTTCTTTAAATCCCATAACATAAAAAATCTATCGCACGGAACATCCTCTCGATTTAGTCTTCCTCCAAATTCTCCATACGCGGAAACCCTGTATTCGAGAACCTCCATTCCAAAATAATGTATGTTTCTGTAAGCATTTACTCCTGTAAGAGGGTCATAGGTACAGGTTACTGAGTAAATACCGAATAAATCGATTAATTTTTCTTTCTGAAATTCTTTAATTAAAATCCC
>CAZWBN010000134.1:0-5338 GCA_964632095.1 uncultured Clostridia bacterium
GGTTCTACAACATAAGAAATAAAAGCGTCTGGAAATTCTTCCCTTAAAATTTTTATAGCTGGAGTAGTCATCACAATATCTCCGATGGGTCTTAAACGGATTAGCAAAATTTTTTTAATAGAAGGAATATCAATCTTTTTCTTCATCCTCAACAACTGCTTCTTCTATTAGCATTATAGGGATTCCATCTCGAATAGGATATATTCTTTTACATTTGACACATTTTAATCCCTTTTTATCTTCTGTTAATTTCACACTCTCTTTACAAAGAGGACAAGCTAATATTTCTAATAATTGAGGGTCAATATCCATCTTCCTCTCCTCCTTTCTCGTATGATATAGCATTAATTTATCAGTTAGTCAAACCCACTTTTTAATTGACAGGTGAAATCAGTAATGATAAATTTTCAGAAATGAAAATTTGTTTATTTGGGGCATATGCAAAGGACGATACACGCACTAATATTGTTAAAAAAGGACTCCTGAAAAATAAAGTTGAAATCATAGAATGTAACACTAATGTAAAATACAAGTTCTGGCTTCGATATCCTATTCTTTTAGTTAAATACTTAAGATACTGGCGAAAACATGATTATTTTTTTGTTCCAGCTTTCAGACATAAAGATATCCCTCTTGCAAAAATCCTATCATTGCTTACAAGAAAGCCTTTAATTTTTGACCCTTTAGTTTCAAGATATGAAACAATAGTTTTAGACTGGGGAAAATTGAAAAAAAACTCTTTACAGGCTAAATGGAATTATATTATTGACAAAATCTCATTCAAAATGGGTGACTTAATCCTTAGCGATACTCTATGTCACATAAAGTATTATAATGAAGAATTCAATGTACCTATTGAAAAAATTAAATGCCTTCCTGTTGGAGTCGATGAGAACATTTTTTATCCTCGCAAAACCGGGGTGAAAAAAGACTTTTTCTTGGTGCAATTTTTTGGCTCTTTCCTTCCCCTTCATGGAATCGAGTATATTGTTGAAGCTGCTCACCTTATTCAAGAAAAAGATAAAAAAATAAAATTTGAATTAATAGGCAGTGGAAGAACTTTACCAAAAATTAAAGAATTAATTGAAAAAAAGAATATAAAAAATATAATTCTGGAAGGGAAATGGGTAGATACTTATAAATTACCTGACTTAATTGCAAAAGCAGATATCTGCCTCGGGATATTCAGTAAAGGTGAAAAAGCAAATAGAGTTATTCCTAACAAAATATATCAATCCTTAGGTATGAAAAAACCAGTTATTACTGCTGAAACAGATGCAATAAAAGAAATTTTTGAACATAAAAAAAATATTTTTCTTTGTAAAGCTGAAGACGGAAGCTCCTTAGCCTCTGCAATTTTAGAATTAAAAAATGATATAAAACTTCGTGAAAAAATAGCAGAGAATGGATATCTTCTTATTTCAAACAATTTTACAACAAAGCATATTGGAGAAAAAGTAAAAACAATAATAGAGAAATACTTTCAGAAAACAAAGTGAATGCAACTAACACTGGCTTGACAGTCATAATCTTTTAAGCTAATCTTTTCTAAAGTTCAGGAAGAAAATGTACTCTAAACCAATTTCTTTTGGAGAATATAAAGGCTGTATTCATTCCAAATATAACTTATCCTCGTTTATTAAACAAATTTCTGATTGTAATTCTCTTTTAAACAGACAAGAATGCGAAATTTTACTCGACAGTAGAAATAAAATTGGGGCAATTAAACTCAAGATAAATAATAATACTTATAAAGAAATTGTCATAAAAAAATTTTGTTTTTCCGGTTTAAACAGACTAAAAACTCTCTTTTTTTCTTCAAAAATTGCTAAATCATGGATTGCAGCAAATAAACTTGTTGCACTTAAAATTCCAACTCCCTTCCCAATTGCCTTTATTGAAAAACAGCATAAAGGTTTTATAAAAGAAGGTTTTTTTATTACTGAAAAACTTAATAATGTTCGAGAAATTCGTGATATTTTCATTAATTATAATTCTTTTCCTTATATAGAAAAATTAATTTTTTCTCTTGCTGATTTCTTAAACTCCTGTCACGAACGAGGAGTTTTGCACTGTGATCTGTCCGACGGCAATATTCTTGTGTATCAGGAAAATAAAAATTTCACCTTTTATCTTGTTGATGTAAATAGAATTAAATTTAGAAAAAAAATCGGGCTTTTAAAAAGAATAAGAAACCTTGTTAGACTTGGAATTCCTTCCTGCTATCAAAAGCTATTCTTAACTAAATACCTGAGGAAAAATAAATTACCTTTGTTTTACTGGATCTGGTATAAACTCAATAAATTTTTGTACTGGGAGAAAATCCAAATTAAAAAGAAACTCAAACTCAGAAAAATTGCAAGGTTATTGAGGCTTCAATAAAAATGAAGGACAGATTTATCTGGAATCCATACGCGGATCAACCCCATAATGTTGCTCCAAAAAAGGAAAGATTTTTAATGCATTTTCATCACTTGGGGAGTTATTTTGCCCAGATAAAATTCGGGGTTCGAGATGCAATTCCTGTTCTTAAGAGATATTATCAGTTAAAAAAAGAAATGTATAACCATCCTGTAGGAATAAAATCTCAATTTGCTGTTTCAATTTCTCCGATTGAGAACAGAAATGAAAAAGTCATAGATAAATTGCTTTCTCTTGGTGTAGATTATACCTTAATCAGAGTTCCGTCATGGGAAGTAAATCAACTTAATAAATATCTTTCATTGACGGAACTCTTAAAAAAAGAAAAAATCCCATTTGTTATTGCAATTCTTCAAAATCGCGAGGATGTATTAAACAATAAAAAATGGGAAAAAGCTTTAAAAGAAATATTTTCAGCCTTCCACTCAACCGCATCTTATTTTGAAATAGGACATGCGTGGAATAGAACAAAATGGGGAGTATGGGATTATAAAGAATACTTAAAATTACTCAACTGTGCTTTTGAGCTTAAAGAGGAATTTCCGGATGTGAAGTTCATTGGACCAGCAGTAATTGATTTTGAATTCCACTTGATTCATATTGTATTAAAATATTTTAGCTTTGATATAGTAACATCTCTCCTTTATGTAGACAGACTCGGAGCTCCTGAAAATACTCAATTTGGATGGGACACTTCAAAGAAAGTATGTTTATTAAAAGCAATAATTGAGTATTCAAAAAATAAAAGTAAAGAATGCTGGATTACAGAGGTGAACTGGCCAATTAAAGGAACAGGAAAATATTCTCCTGCTGCTGGTCGTCCTAATGTTAGTGAGGAAGATTATGCAAATTTCCTTATTCGATATCATGTTCTATGCCTTTGTTCAGGATTTATCGGAAAAATTTTCTGGTGGCAATTAGTAGCCCCAGGTTATGGATTAATAGATAATAGAAATGAAAAAGAATGGAGACTTCGTCCGGGTTACTGGGCTTATAAAAATATTGTTAATAATTTAAAAGGATCTACTTTTTTAAAAAAAATCAATCATTTCTCAAATTATATTTTTCTCTTTAAAAATAAAAAAAATAAATATTTTATAGTTGCTTGGAATCCAAGAAGTTCCTCTATAATTCAATTTTTACCAAAAATTGAGAGAATTCTGGATGGAGAGGGCAATGAAATCTCTCCTTCTCAAAAAATTTTGATCAATTCTTCTCCAAAATTTATATACTTTGAAGATAAAGAATTACCTGAAAAGATTATTAATGAGTAAAGGACCAAAAAGTCACATTTTTAGAAAAGATGAAGTAGAAAAATACGAAAGAAAAAGATATAAAGGCTTGGACCAGAAGATTGTGGACTGGAGAGAAAAAAGCATTGTCCAGAAAATTTTAAAAAATATTTCAGGGAAAAATTTTTTTATTCTTGATATTCCATGCGGGTATGGTAGATTTATGAAAATTCTTGAAAATAATGGAAATAAAATTTTTGCAAGTGATCTGTCTTTTTCAATGGTAGAAAAGGCAAGAGAAAAAAATTATAAAAATTTTTATTTCGTGAGTAATCTAAGGCTCGGCATTCCTCTTAAAACCAATTCCATAGATTGTGTTTTCTGCTTCCGTTTTTTCCACCATTTGCACGATAATAAGGATAGAATAAAAGTACTCAAAGAACTTGAACGAGTTTCCAAAAAGTGGATTATAATATCTTGTTATATAGAAAACAAAATCCATTCGATTCAGAGAAAAATAAGAAAGAAATTAATGAAGAAAAAAACAGAGATTAAAATGATTCCTTTAAAAGAATTAATATCTGAAATAAATCAGGCAGGTCTGGAAATAGTAAAAACATTTCCAGTGTTAAAAGGAATTCATTCCCAGCATATTATTTTGTTAAAAAAACAATGAAAGTTCAATGTAAAATTTGTGGGCATATTCAGGATTTTTCATCAATTTATCCATATTGTGTTAATTGTGGTGCAACTTTGGAAGTTAGTTCAAAGACAAAAATACACGTTTCAAGAAAGGGAAAAAATATTCAGGGAATAGCTATATTGCTGTTTTTATGTTTCATAGGTGTGTTTTTCTTCTTTTCGAGATTTTTTGGTGTAATAGGTGCAATTTTATGCGTATTTATATGGGGAATTGGAAAATTCGTGGAGAAAAAAGAAAAATTTTAAATAATGTTTTTCATAAACGATTTATCATACTTGCCAGATAAGCTGCTCCAAAACCATTATCAATATTAACAACTGCAACGCCTCCCGGGCAGGAATTAAGCATTGCAAGAAGCGCGGCAAGACCATGAAAACTCGCTCCATAACCCACACTCGTTGGAACAGCAATAATTGGAACACTTGTTATTCCTGCAATTACACTTGGTAAAGCTCCCTCCATTCCTGCCACACAAATAATTACCCTTGCCTTTTTTACTTTTTCATACTCTCCAAAAAGACGATGAAGACCTGCAACTCCAACATCATAGATCTTTTCCACTCTATTACCCATTACATCAGCAGTTAAGTAGGCTTCCTCAGCAACAGGAATATCGGAAGTGCCTGCAGTAATAACTATAATTTTCCCTTTCCCTTTTATGGATGTATCTCTTTTGATATAAATTAATTTAGCTAATGAGTTGTATTTCGCATCAGGAAAAATTTCTTTTACTTTCTCATAGACTGATTGATTAACTTTTGTTATCAAAAGATTACCTTCTCTCTCTGATATTCTTCTTGCAATTGATATTATCTGCTCATCCGTTTTCCCTGGTCCAAAAATTACCTCTGGAAAATCTCTCCTTAAAAATCTATGATGGTCGACTTTAGCAAACTCCAGGTCTTCATAAGGAAAAAACTTCAATTTTTCAAGAGCCTGTTCAACATTAATTTCCCCGTTTGCCAGTTTTTCAAGAATATCC
>CAZWBN010000135.1:0-5319 GCA_964632095.1 uncultured Clostridia bacterium
TTTATAAAGAAACAATTTCCTGCAATGTACAGACAGTTTTATCGTTATAATATTGATATTACAAAAGAACCGATGCTTGTTTTTCCATCCCTCCATTATCAGAATGGTGGAATAGAGATTAATGATAAATGTGAAACAAATATTCCCGGTTTATATGTAGCAGGTGAAGCATCGGGAGGTGTTCATGGGAGAAATCGTCTAATGGGAAATTCTATTTTGGATTATAATGTATTTGGGAGAAGAGCTGGTCGTTATGCTGCTGAATATGCTAAAAAGGTCAAAATAGGGAAACTTACTTTAGAACATGTAAAGAAATACGAAAAAGAACTCAAGGAAGCCGGTATTAAAACAGATAGAATTTCTCCTATTCTATTACCTCTTTATACTCCAGAAGAGGTAAGAAAGCGACAGTTAACAGCTCATTATGAAGGAACTTTAAGATAAATTAAATAAATTTCATTCTAATTCCCTAATTAGTCATAAAAATTATTCTTCTTCAACGATTTTAGAGAAGTCTGCCAGTTGAAAGAATAATTTTGAAATTTTCTGAAGTAATGCGATTCTATTCTCTCTTAATTTCTTGTCTTCTGTCATGACAAGAACTTTATCAAAGAAATTATCAATAAATGGTCTAAGATTCACTATAACCTCGTAAGCTTTTTCAAATTCACCTGATTTGATAAAAGGGGAAGCCTCAGATTCTACTGTTTTAAAAATATCATATAACTCCTTTTCTTCCTTTTCTTTTAGTAAATTAACTTTTAAGGGAAATTCCGGTTGGTTTTGTATTATATTATTTACTCTTTTGGAGGCAATTATTAAAGGTTTGAAATTTTTACTTTCCTTTAACCTATTTAAAGCATCCAGTTTGAGATAAGCATAAAATATGTTTTCAATTCCTGCACCAAGGGAGGCATTTATTAAATCGTATCTATAATCAAGTGATTGGAGGTGCATTTTTATTCTATTTTCTAAAATTTTAAGAACAAAATCTTCTGTTTTGTCAGGAGATAGTAAAATTTTATTTCCATAAAGTTCTATTGCTTTGTTAACAAATTTATGTAGAGAAAAGGATAAACTATTATCAATAATTGTTTTACATACACCAATTGCAAGTCTTTTCAATCCAAATGGATCTTTTGAGCCGGTTGCCTCCAACCCAATCCCAATTGACCCCACAAGAGAATCTATCTTGTCAGAAATGGAAAGTAAAGCTCCTGTTATTGTAACAGGGGATTTATCTTCTGTGCTTAATGGTTGATAGTGCTCGTAAACAGCTAACCAGACTTCCTCTGGATACCCTTCTTCCTTTAAATACAAACCTCCTATTTTCCCCTGTAAATTGGGAAATTCTTTAACCATTTCAGTGGTTAAATCAACTTTTGCTAATTCTGCAGCTTCCAGAACGAAGTTTTTTATCCTCGAGAGCTTTAACTCATTTACAAGGAATTCCACAAGGGATTTAATTCTCTCTTTTTTTTCAAAATAATTTCCCAGTTTTTCGTGGAAAATTATTTTTTTCAAATCATTAACCCTTTCTTTCATAGGTTTTTTGCGGTCCTCATTCCAGAAAAATTCTGCATCTTCTAATCTCGCAATTAATACCCTTTCATTTCCTGTCTTTATATACCCTTTCGGGTCTTCCGGAATATCTGCAACTCCTACAAAATAGGGGATAGGTTTTCCCTCTTTTATTACAGAGAAAAGGTTTTGACCTTCTTTAAGAGCTGTGCTTGTGACTTCCAAAGGTAAATTTAAATATTTTTCCGGGAATGACCCTACAAACACATACGGATATTCGACTGAATATACTATTCTCTCCAATAAATCGTCATCTTTTTTAAGTTCAGCTCCAATATCTGAAAGTTTGTCATTTATATTTTTTAGAATAATAGATTTTCTCTGTTCCTGGTCGATAATAACAAAATTTTTCAATAATAATTCATTATATTTTTTGAATGAATTAACAGTAAATTTCTGGAAACTATATGTTTTATGTCCAAATGAAAAATCTGTGGATTTTAAATTTTCCAGTTCAAATTCAATTAATTTACCATTCATTATACATAGAATATTCCTTATGGGACGAGAAAATTTAATATTATAATTTCCCCATTTCATTGATTTTGGAAATGTTAATGATTTAATAATTTGAGGAATGATTTGAGATAATACCTCTTCTGTTGGTTTTCCTTTGAGCTTTTTTATATATCCAATATATTCACCTCTCTCTGTCTGAAAAATTTTCAGTTGTTTAACCTTTATTCCATGAGAGCGTGCAAATCCTTCAGCTGCAGGTGTGGGTTTTCCCTTATCATCAAAGGCTGCGGACTTCGGGGGACCTAATATTTGTTCTTCACCTTCTGCCTGTTTCTTGGAGATTTCCTCAATGTAAACGATTAACCTTCTTGGAGTTCCATATGTCTTTATTTCAGAAAATTCTACTCTATTTTCTTTTAAGTGTTTATCAAAAAGACTCTTTAATTGTTCAAGACCAAATTTTACATGAGATGATGGCATTTCCTCTGTATAAATTTCAAGTAAAAATTCATTCAATTTGCTCTCCTTCCCTATATTTTTTTGCTATTACACAAACAATATTTCTTACTCGGTTAATGAATTTTACCCTTTCAGTTACACTTATTGCTCCTCTTGAATCAAGCAAATTAAATACATGAGAGCATTTAAGACAATAATCATATGAAGGTAAAAGTAAATTATAATTAAGAGAATTTATAGCTTCTTTTTCATAAACTTCAAATAAATTATTTAATAATTTAATACTCGCTTTATTAAAATTATATTCTGAGAATTCTTTTTCTTCCTGAAGTCGGAGTTGACCGTATTTTACATTTTCTGACCAGTTTAAGTCATAAAAATTATCTTTATTTTCAAGAAACATTTCCAGTCTTTCAATTCCATAGGTAATTTCAACTGGGACAGGCGAGAGGTCTATTCCGCCTACTTGCTGGAAGTATGTAAATTGGGTTATTTCCAGCCCATCTAAAAGGATTTGCCACCCAACACCCCAGGCACCAGTTGTTGGAGATTCCCAGTCGTCTTCGTCAAATCTTATATCGTGTTCTGTTATTTTTATTCCAAGGGATTCAAGGCTTTCCAAATAAATTTGCTGTATATTATCTGGAGAAGGCTTTATGATAACCTGAAATTGAAGATGCTTTTGAACACGATGCGGATTTTCTCCATACCTTCCATCAGTTGGTCTCCTTGCAGGCTGGACATATGCCACTCTCCAATCTCTGTCATCCAATACTCTAAAGAATGTATCAGGAGTCATGGTTCCAGCCCCGACTTCCAAATCATAGGGTTGTGCTATATAGCACCCCTGCTGAGCCCAGAATTTTTCTAATTTCATTATTAAATCTTGAAGACTCATTTTTCCTTTTTACTCCATTTTAAAATAAGATTTCTGGCTGCACGAACTTCATCAAGCCTTCTCACCGGAGTCTTGTGAGGCGCAGATTTCAGCAATTCAGGATTTTCTTTTGCTTCCCGAGCAATTTTTTTCATGGCTTCAATAAATAAATCCAGTTCTCTCTTACTTTCGCTTTCAGTGGGTTCAATCATTAGTGCACCAGAAACAATTAAGGGAAAGTAAATTGTTGGTGGATGAAACCCATAATCCATAAGTCTTTTTGCTATATCAAGTGTCTTTATTCCAAATTCATTTTGCCATTTGTCTGAAAAAACGCATTCATGAAGAGTAGGGGATTTGTAGGGAAGATAATAGAATTTTTCAAGAGATTTTCTAATATAATTTGAATTCAAAACTGCAATTTGAGAGACTTTTTTCAATCCTTCTGCTCCTATTGAAAGAATATAAGCTAAAGCTTTTATAACAACAAGAAAATTTCCATAAAAAGCTCTAATTCGACCTATGGATTTTGGTCTATCATAATCGAGAAAATATTTACCATTTTTTCTTTGTATTATTGGGAAAGGTAGAAAATCTATTAATTTCTCTCTTACTCCCACTGGGCCACCTCCAGGACCTCCTCCACCGTGTGGAGTCGAAAAAGTCTTATGTAAATTGAGATGTATAACATCTACACCCATTTCCCTTGGTCTTGATATTCCCAATAAGGCGTTCAGATTTGCTCCATCCATATATAAAAGAGCTCCTTTGGAGTGAAGAATTTCTGAGATTTCAAAAATTTCGTCTTCAAATACTCCAAGGGTATTTGGATTTGTTACCATTAGTGCTGCAACATCCTCATTTAACCTTTCTTTTAATTTTTTTACATCAACTGTTCCTCTTTCATTTGAGGGTATTTCTTCAATCTCATATCCGGAAAAATGTGCGCTTGCTGGATTTGTTCCGTGAGCAGAATCTGGAATAAGAACTTTTTTCCTTGGTTCTTTTTTGGATTCATGATAAGCTCTAATAATCATCATTCCAGTTAATTCACCATGAGCTCCTGCTGCGGGAAATAAAGTAAAAGCATCCATTCCTGTTATTTCGCATAAAAATTCCTCTGCTGTTTTCAAAATTTCGAGATTTCCCTGAACCACTTCTTCTGGAAAATAAGGATGGGAATTAATAAAATCAGTAAACGAACTAACTTTTTCATTTATTTTAGGATTATATTTCATGGTGCAGGAACCCAGAGGATAAAAGCCTATATCGACGCAGTAGTTCATCTGTGAGAGCCGGGTGAAATGTCTTGTGATTTCACTTTCACTTAATTGGGGAAAATCTTTTATTTCTTCTCTGAGTAATGATTTGTCAATAATGTTCTTTTCCTCTGGAACATCAAGAGGGGGAAGTTGAAAGGCTCTTTTATCTTCTGAGCTTATTTCAAAAATTAAGGGCTCTTTTTTTATCATTTATGGTTCCTCAGTTTTTTAAAATTCTTTCCAGACTTTTTACTAATTTATCTATGTGATTTTTCTGATGTATTTCTGTTATGCACATAAGCATGCAATTTTCAAGTTCAGGGTAATATTTTCTCAAACATAGTCCTCCTATAATTCCATCTTCCCTTAATTTTTCATTGACCTCTTCGGGGTCCTTTTTAAATTCTACAACAAATTCGTTAAAAAAGTAACCATTAAACTTTATACTTAAACCTTCCAATTTATTCAATTCTTTTTTTGCATAATTTGCTTTTTGAAGATTTTGCCAGGCTAATTCTCTAAGACCTTTCTTCCCCATTACAGTCAAATAAATTGTTGCCCTAATTGCACACCATGCTTGATTGGTGCAGATATTTGATGTAGCCTTTTCTCTCCTTATGTGTTGTTCTCTTGTCGACAGAGTTAATACATATCCCTTTTTGCCTTCCACATCTTGTGTTT
>CAZWBN010000136.1:0-5204 GCA_964632095.1 uncultured Clostridia bacterium
GAAAATTTTGGTAATCGACGATCTCATTTTTGCGTTTGTAAAGATAAGATAAAAGTTTTATATGATAAAGTAAGAGATAAAAATTATCGATGCAATAAAATTTTTTTCTTTAAATAACTTAGATTTATAAAATTTTTATAACTTTTTATATCTTTTCATTTAAACAGATTTTTTATAACTAAATAAAACTTTAAAATCTTTTTAGTAGGTAAAGTCTTTATAAATCTATATTATTATTGATAACCTTATAGCCTTTTTTTTTGAATTTTTTGTTCTTCACAAGCATCTAAAAAATATTTCATATTTAAAAATATTAAATCTTATTTAATTTTATATTTTAATACTTTTAAAACCAAATTACTGCTTTTAGGAAAAATCTTTTAGGAATGATTATATATCTTTTTAAATCTTTTGGTTCATTTGGTTTACTAAATATATAACGATTATTTCTTTTATAATCTTATTTATATTTAAAAATTTGTTTTTCAGTTGATTTAAATAAATTTTTAGGTATTCTTACTTTTGGAATTTTAAACATTCTTTAACATTCTTTATTTGTAATTTTTTCTTCTTTTCTTACATACATCACGGTTTTTAATTTTACTTTTCATTCAAACTTTTAAGCAATCTGATATCAAGAATCCGCAGAATATCTATGTTCTGCTTATACCAAATTCTAATTCTGGAAAAAATCGTTTTTATAAAATTTGTAATTAAATTGGCTAAAACTTCCATCCTTCCTTTTCAAAAAGCTCAAGAATATTAATACAATCAATTCCATAATTTCTACAAACACTTGGTATTTTCTGAGCCTTTATTTTTGATTCCTCTGTAACTACTATATAAACATTTTGAAAAAGTTTTTGTTGCTCTTCCTCATTTTTCTGTATAACAAGAGCAATTATCCATGGATCTGCATTTGGTCCTATTTTTTGTGGCTTAGCAAGATATGGATGTTTACTAAGAATATCTTTTACTATTTCTGTTTGTCTTTTATCTGGTTTTATAAAAATATTTCTAAATCTCTTTGCCCACACATTCAGCTCGTCATCCCCTTCCTCTATTTCTTTCAGAACTTCAAATGGAGCAATTAATCTTCCGTTTTTACACAAATCTTCCAATTTCTGCCATACGCCTGGGAAAGTCCGACGAGGATATTGTTCCTTAATTTTAATCAAAGAGCTTGTATCTATAATATAGATAATCATTAAGCTGCAAGAAGGTTTTCGATTCTATTCATATACTTAAGTTTAATGGATAGATACTCTATAGCCTCGTGAGTCGTGATAATGCCTCTTTCTTTACTCTCAAGAACAGTAGATATAAATTTTTCTCCTTTTTCCTGAATGCATTTTTTTTCTGGACTTAAAAAGAAAAACTTTTTCTCTTCGATCGGTCTTTCTTCAATAGCCTGAATAAAAGTTTCGTATTGCTTATAATTTATAAGATTAAGTGTTTTTAATCGCACAAGAATTGCTTTTTTGCTAACCTTATATTTCTTTGAAAGCTCTTCAAGGATTTCGAGTACATTTCCTTCTAATTGAGTAAGAATCTTAAAATCTGAATCTTCTTTAACAATACTGCCTGGGATTAAAAATTCCGCAGCAAACGAATTACACCATTCTTCAACTCTTCTGTCAGTAATTATTTCTTCAGTATATACCTCACTTATTCCGAGTAATATGTGTGCGTATTCATGAAATAAAGTAAAAATCCTTGCAAGAATATTATCACTTGAATTTATGACTATAATGGGAGGGGTGCCCATTAAGCAAAAACCTCGGGCATCTTTTAAAGGAAATTTAAACTGGAAAATAAGTATATTTTCTTTCTCTACTATTCTTCTCCAATTATTGAAGGCTTCATGAGCATTTTTCCATTTGAGTTGTTTTTCTATAGAGATTCCAGCACCTTCTCTTTCCTTTTGAGCCGCCGTTTTTGGAGAGTTACTCAAAGTGTATTTATTAATCGGTGCACTCATGTCGTAGCCTATAGCGCTCATCAATTCCTTTGCCACTGATTGATAATAACGGGCTTTTCTTAAAGCCAGACGAAATTCTTTTGAATAGAGATTTTCTGCCTTGGGTAATATCCTGAAAGATGAGGCAATTGGTTCTTCTTGAGGGGGGCGTGGCAAAAAGAAAACAGATAAAGGGCGTTTAAGATATTTAGAAAGAAGCTCTAATTGTCTGTAAGTAGGTTTCTTAATACCTAATTCAATTCTCTTATAATTTTCTATAGAAGTTTTGAGTTTACTTGCTATTTCCTCTATGCTCCACCCTGCACTTTTCCTTGCCCATTTGATAATTTCAGGATTTACATCAACTTCAAAAGACCTTCTCATTTTATCTCCTCTTCTATGATTTTAATTTCTTCTTCTGTCAGGTCATAAAGTTTATAAACCAGCTGGTCAATCTGACGCTGGTATTCTTTAACTTTTGCCTGTTTTTGTGGGTTTTCAAGATAGTCTTTAGATTGAGTGAGGGAAAGGATTTTGTTAACTAACTCTATGATAGGTTTCTGTTTTTTTATAGTACAAACTTTTATAGGGAGTTTCTTAATATATGTTGTTTTAACTTGTGCAAATGTTCTCCCTTCTCGTTCTTGAGCAATATGGATATATAAATAGTTAAGAAGAGACGAATTAAGTAAACCTAATACATATTTTATATCAAGTCCAAAAGAATTATTCTTAGGAGCAATTAAATGAACTGTTTTATCTAAATAATAGCCGTTTATATCTAGAGCAGCAATTATTTTGTTTGCAGTTTGACGATAAACAATTTTGGGTTTTAGTTCTAAAAAAGATGGAGTAAATCTAAGGATATCTATATGAGGGTTCAAGTGCTTATGATAATCATGAACGAGAAAATTTGTTGGTGTTTTGATATGATAAGGAGAAATGTCTCTGCCTTTTAAAAAAGGTATATCCTTTTTATTTTTCTGTTTACCGGAATAAAAAACACGGTGTCCTATTGAACCTTCCCCACGTTTTTTCCCTCTTCCCTTAGTCCAGTAATTGAATCCAACATCTTTAATATAAAATAGGTCTCCCGCTAAGCTGATATCTTCCTCACTAATCAATTTTAAATACAAACTATTTTCAGGACTTAAGCTATTTGAGGTAGGACCATTTAGTGTAACACTATGCACCGTAAACAAATTCGGTGAATTTTTAGTAATTTTGAGTTTATATTTATAAGGGAATTTAATCTTGGATTGTTTTTGATAACAAATGATGCATACGAAGACTGTAGGAGTTTCAAAAATATGTAGTTCTTTAAAATCAAAAATTTCTTTAATAAGTGTCTTACCTGTTAATAATGTTCTAAAATCTTTAAAATAATCACCATTCAAACATGTATTAGGTGAGATGTAAGTTAAGATACCATTCATTTTTAATAACCTCAATCCACATTCATAAAATGCTATGTAAATATCATTATTTCGTTTGAATGATGAGTAATTTTTCAATAATTGTTGCTTATATAATTTATCATAAATTATTCCATATGGTGGATTTGCAATCACTACATCAAATCCACCTTTCTGATGAAAAACCTCTGAAAAATAGACTTCAAAATCAAATACTTTATGTTCTTTTGTGATCTCAAAAATGAGCTTATCTATCTCTTTTTTAATCTCTTCTTTTTTTGCCGGATTTGTCTCGTTAAAATATTTTGGTTTTAACTTCTCCAGCCTCCTGAATGCCTCATTATTAAACAGATCTTTTTCAACTCCTAAAAGCGAATCACCATATACAACTTTATAGTCAAGATTCGGCAATGGCTTTATCTGGTGAATATCTTCCTCATCAACAATCAATGAAAGCCAGAATCTGAGTTTACATATCTCAACAGCTCCTGGATCTATATCCACTCCATATAATGAGTTTTCTATACAGTGGCGTTTCAATTCATAATTTGTTTTCTGCTCACCTGTAAATAACGAAAGTAATCTCCTTAGTTTTACAATTTCATGCATCATCCCTATTGGAAAAGCACCAGAACCTACCGCAGGATCACATACTTTTATATCTGCAAGGAGTCTATCTATTTCTTTTGCATTTGACTTTATGCTATCAGGAAGCTGGCTTTCATATTTGGTAGTTTTCTGCTGGCCAGATTTGACTTTTTTCTCTTTATCAATTGCTGTCTCTTCTGTCTCATGGATGGTGTCGGCAAACTTTACAAATTTTTCTATATCTTCACGAGGACATTTCCCTTTAAGTTCAGTTTCAAGATAGTTTATTAAGCTTTCCTGACACATATAGTGGACTATTTCTCTTGGTGTGTAATAAACACCGTACTCTTTGTTAAACTTTGCCTCATCACCTCTTTTGCCAGATTTCAGAACTTCAACATATTCATTAAAGTTATCAGGTCTTATAGCATTGAGTTTTTCATAAATTTTCCCAAGAAGTTCTGGGTCAAGTGCAACCTCTTTTTCAAGAGGTTCTTCTTCGTTTACTGTGAAATTAAATCTATCAAATACATCCAAAATACCATCTCCAATATCTCCTTCTTTTGTTCTTCTATTGTTGGAAAAGAGGTCATCAGGAATTGTTATCTCTGTATTCACCCAGTCATAATTGTTTATTGGATCAAACAAGCCACCATTTAAAAAGGGAATCTTACAGTTAAATCTGCTGTAATAATGGTCTGCCCAACTTCTGTCAGTTCTTAATGCTTCATAAAACAGTGGTTCTAAGATATCATTAAAGAAGTTTTTATAATCTCCATATTCTTTATTGAAAAGTCTTCTCATAAAATCTTTGGGACCAGTTCCCCAGGATTTTCCTTTTTCAACACCAAACCAGCCTTTTTTCTGCAAGAAGTAAAGGAATACAATCTGTCCAAGAAGTTTTTTAGCAAAGTCAACCGTGTTTATGTTCTTTGATTCAAACTCTTTTTTAACTTTTGAATCTTTTCGGATAATATTATCCAGTTCAAGTTTTGTCCTTATGAATAGCTCTCTATACTTTTCAAAGAATTCTTTTGTTACAGTTTCAATATTAAAAGCTTCTTCAAGGTCTTCAAGTGTTGGTTTTTCATCTCTCTCAAGAAGAGGAACAAATCTGCTTTGTGCGGTATGGCTTTTTTCATTATTACCTACAAGGAAAGACCACCTTTTTGCCGGTGTAAACTCTTCTTTTACTTTTATTTTTCCAGCAGGAGTTTCCTCAATCTTATAATCTATTTTAA
>CAZWBN010000137.1:0-1320 GCA_964632095.1 uncultured Clostridia bacterium
TCCTGACTTAAAATTAATTTCTTAGTATAGCACTCATTTTCCACAAATATAATTGTTTACTATTCATCGCTTGCGTTTTTGTTTTTTTCAATAATATAATTCCCTGTTCAAATTTTTTCAAAATTTATTTATATTCAGAAATAAATAATAATTAATGTTAGGAGAGAGAATTGTAAATTAAATTTTGACAAACTATTCAAAATTATACTATTATAAAAAAGTAAGACTAATTGTTGGAGGTAAGAAATGCCAATTACTACTATATCATCGAAAGGTCAGTTGGTTATACCAAAAAAGGTAAGAGATGCCCTTCATATTAAGCCGAAGCAAAAACTGCTTTTAAAAGTAGTAAAAAATCATATAGTAATTGAGCCTCTACCAGAAAACCCGATTGAATATTTTTATGGAATATTTAAAGAAGGAGCTTCACTTACAAAAGCACTATTGAAAGAAAGAAAGGAGGATCGAAGGCGTGAAGAAAAAAGTAGTGCTTGACTCTTTTGCTCTATTAGCATATTTAGAACAGGAAAAAGGTTCTCAAAAAGTTAAAGACCTTTTCTCTTCAGATAAAGTCATTATATTAATGAATGATATTAATATTGGTGAAACATTTTATATTCTGGCTAAAAAACGAAGTTTGGAAAAAGCTGAATACTTTTTAACTGTTATTCTGCCCTCTTTACCTATAACTAATATAGGAAATACCCTTCAGGATGTAATCCATGCAGGGAAAATCAAGGCTCTATATCCTGTCTCTTTTGCCGACTGTTTTGCAGTTATCACTGCAATCAAGGAAAAAGCAACTATAGTTACAGGAGACCCTGACTTTAAACACATCGAAAAACTTGTAAGTATTGAGTGGATTTAAGTATTTTAGACCTCTCTTTATGCTCTTCTCACTTGACCCATACCCATGGTTGTTTTGTAGCCGACTCCTGAGTAAAAAGCAAAATCTGCTAAGGCATTTATTGTGTTTTTAATCTCTTTGTCAATTGTTTCAGGTAGTTCATAAACTACTTTCCCTACAAATCCAATTATTTTATATTTTGAGAAATTGACCAATTCTGTTTTTAGTCTGAATCGAGTAACTCTTATTTTTTCAAATTCTTTTTCAATTTCTTTTGGAATTTTTGTCTCTGAGAAGGCATTCCATTTTTTAAGAAGGGAGGAAAAAACAAGTTCAGGAAGGGGAAATAATTTATTTTCTCCTTTAATTTCAAAAAATGTTGGCGAGCAAAATTCTAATATAATAGTATTTTCTTCTTTTGCATTTAATAATATTTCTTTAAAACTTGTGAAATTTGCATGAATTGCTTTCTG
>CAZWBN010000137.1:1420-2490 GCA_964632095.1 uncultured Clostridia bacterium
TTATATTCGTCTATTTCTATTGTGATTAAAATCGGAAGCATTCCTTTTTTCGCTGGTGGAAGATTTTCTATCCTGATTTCGCATATTTTCTTTATTCGAGTATCTTTTTCTTGACCAAGAATAATTTCAACTATTTTCTGGTTGTCCTCTGATGTGGAAAAGATATCTGAAAAGGTGTAAGGAAGTTTTTGACCAGCTGGAATAATCTCTATGAAGTAGTTCCCTGCACTTATAATGCCAACTGGATATGTGAGTTTATCAAATTTTTCTTTTTTGAAATAGGCTTCATGCTCAGCTGGACTATTCACTACTAAACAACACCCTGTATCTATAATTACTGGGATTAACTCTGAGTCTTGCAAAAGGGGCATCACATCAATATATTCACCAAAAGGTAAAACAGAAGCTATTACTTCTTGGACCTTTCTCATTAATTCATCTATTGAGCCGATATAATATTTACTTATTACAATACACAGGACCTGAGCTGACTCGTCCATTTGACCAGGAATGTACATTTGGGGAATATACGCAAAAGCAATGCCCTCAATTTTTGATATTCCTTCAGCAAGTCTCTTTTCTCTTTCCTTTGGCATGGGATGAGCTGGTGCACCTATGTATACTTTTGTACCAGGAGGGATTTCAAATTTTTCAGACATATTACCTCCATCTTTTATTCAAAATTTGGATTTTATTTATTTAATTATTTTCATTTGATTTCTTTTATTTTATTATTCTTCTCAACTATAACTATTTTTGGATGAAAAGAATCAATTTCATTTTCGTCAATCAAGGTGTATGAAGCTATTATTAGTTTATCTCCTACGGAGCCTTTTCTTGCTGCAGCACCATTAAGGCATACTTCGCCGGTGTCTTTTTTTCCTTTTATGAGATAGGTGGTGAATCTTTCTCCGTTTGAAATATTATAGATTTGAACTTGCTCAAAGGGAATAAGATTTGCTGCGAGCATAATTGTTTCATCAAGGGTCAAACTTCCTTCATAGTTTATATTTGTATTTGTTACAATTGCTCCATGAATTTTTGATTTTAATATTATTCTTTTCATTTTT
>CAZWBN010000137.1:2590-5111 GCA_964632095.1 uncultured Clostridia bacterium
TTTCCTATATAAACTGCTAAAGCAATAAGTGCTTTGTCTTTTATCTCTTTGATTGGATTTAATTCTTCTAAATCCACAATTTCCACATAATCAATTCTCGCAGAAGGCTCTGCCTCTATTAATTCTCTCATCTTTGAAATTATCAATTCAGAGTTTCTCTCCCCCTTTTCTATTAGCTCTTTTGCAAGCTGAAGACTTCTATACAGAACTGTTGCCTGCTTTCTCTCCTCTGGATTCAAATATGTATTTCTTGAACTCATTGCAAGTCCATCTTCCTCTCTTATAATCGGCATTACTTCTATTTTGATATCGAGATTCAAATCCTTCACCATTCTCTTGATAATAATTGCTTGCTGAGCATCTTTCTGTCCAAAAAAAGCAATATCTGGCTGAACTATATTGAATAATTTTAATACAACTGTACACACTCCACGGAAATGCCCGGGTCTTGAACGCCCGCATAGTTTATCCTGAAGGTCAACCGTTTCAACATAGGTCTTATATCCTTCGGGATACATTTCTTCAACAGACGGATAGAATAAATAATCGACTTTTTCTATTTCAAGAAGTTTTCTATCTCTCTCAATATCCCGGGGATATCTGTCATAATCTTCACCTGGACTGAATTGTGTAGGGTTTACAAAAACGCTCACCACTGTTTTATCGGATCTTTTCACTGATTCTCGAATAAGACTGAGATGTCCTTCATGAAGATATCCCATTGTGGGAACAAACCCAATAGTTTTTCCTTTTTTCTTCAAATCCTTTACAATTCCTTTCATCTCTTTTATCGTTTTAATTGTTCTCATCAGCTTTCTCCTTTTTCAATTCCTGTTCCAATTCTTTAAAAATATCAGGTTTCATATGATAGGAATGCTCATCAGAAGGAAATTTTTCCTCTTTTACTTCGTTTATATACTGCCCGACTGCATTTAAAATCGTAGTATGCAAATCCGCATATTTCTTTACAAATTTGGGTAAATATCCATTTAAATATCCAACTAAATCATGAAAAACTAAAATCTGACCATCGCAATAGGGACCTGCTCCAATTCCAATTGTAGGAACTTTCACTTTTTCTGTTATGATTTTTGACAATTCTTTTGGTATGCATTCAAGAATTATGGAGAAAACCCCTGCTTTTTCAAGTTCAATAGCCTCTTCTATTAATCTTTGAGCTTTTTCAACACTTTTACCCTGCACTTTAAATTCTCCAAAATTCAGAATTGACTGCGGGGTTAAACCAATGTGTCCCATTACAGGTATTTCAGCTTCTCTTAATGCTCTTATTAATTCAAGCCTTTTAGGAGTTGCTCCTTCAATTTTAACTGCATCTGCACCTCCTTCCTTTATAAAACGGAATGCATTTTTAAGTCCCTGTTCAATATTAAGATGATAGGACAAAAAGGGCATATCTCCTACTATTAGGGCTTTTTTCCTTGCTCTTGCTACTGCCTTTGTATGATGAATCATTTCTTCCATTGAAACTGGCAAAGTATTCTCATATCCAAGCACTACCATACCAAGGGAATCTCCTACGAGTATTAAATCCACTCCTGCCTCTTCTACAATTTTTGTTACTGGATAATCATAGGAGGTTATTGCTACTATTTTTTCTTTATTTTCTTTTTTCTTTAATAAGGAGGGAATTGTAACTTTACATTTTTTCTCTTCCATTTTTCTCCTTTCTCCCCATCCTGGTTCTTCCAGGATTGAGGTAAAGTATTAAAAGATTTTATGAAATAAAAGGTACCGGGCAGTAAAATGCTCCGGTCCTCTCTATTATTTTCTATTTTTCTTCGCTGGAACATAATACTGTGTTCCTCTTGTCATATGTTCAATTTGAATTATAATGTCTTCGATATCACTTTCATCATCCAAATCGAGCTCATCTGCCTTAATAACAAGCAAAGGACTCGCTTTATAATGAAAAAAAAAGTAATCAAAAGCTTCATTTATATCCTCAAGGTATCTCTCTGAAATATTCTTTTCAATTTCATTCCCTCTTTCTTTTATTCTTTTAATAAAAGTTTCATTTGATATCTGTAAATAAATTACCAAATCAGGTTTTGGAACTCTTTCAACTAATATATTAAAAATTTTTTCATAAACAATCAACTCATCATCTGTCAGAGTTTGGTAGGCATATATTTTATCCTTTTCAAAGATATAATCACATATAATTATTTCTTTAAATAAATCTCTTTGAAATAACTGAACCTGCTGATGGTATCGATTAACTAAAAATACAAGTTGAGCTAAAAAAGCAGCTCCTTCCTTTTCTTCATAAAAGTCTTTTAAATAAGGATTATCCGTTATATCTAAAATTAACCTGCCTTTAAATCTTTCAGCAAGAATTTCTGCAAGTTTTGTTTTACCAGCTTTAATTGGTCCTTCAATTGCAATGTGTCTAAATTTAATCATTTCACAAGTTAGTAAATACATCATTAGAGAAAATAAGTCAATTAATAATAATTAATTTGATTTTTGCAAATCATGGGTTTTATAATAAACTCCTCAA
>CAZWBN010000138.1:0-5078 GCA_964632095.1 uncultured Clostridia bacterium
GACTGGGAGGAGAAGATATACCATCTGACTATGAAATAAATTTTTCTATTAAAGAAGGAGAAAAAAGAATTGGAAGAATAAGTGTAGAAATTGTTCCTGGAACACAAAATTTTATAATTAGCTTGATTGACATCACTGAACAGAAAAAACTCGAACAACAGCTCATTCAATCTGAAAAAATATCCACAATCAGACAAATGCTTGGAGGGATTACCCATCAATTGAATAATCCTCTCTCCACTTTAATGGGTTACGCTGAATTATTATTGTGTTCCCAAGTACCAGAGGAGACCAAACGAAAATTAGAAATTATATATGAGAGTGCAGAAAGATGCGAAAGAATTATAAAAAATCTTCTGAATTTAGTCTCTGGCAGACCATTTGAAAAAGCCTACATGGATATAAATGAATTAATTGAAAAAACAATAGAAATAAAGGAATATGAATTAAATCTTGATAATATAAAGGTGATTAAAGAGTTAAATCCGGGAGTACCAAGAACAATCGCGGATTCTTCCCAGATTCAGCAGGTTTTGATTAACCTGATAAATAATGCACATCATGTTTTAAAGACAAAGAAAGGCTTAAAAGAGATAAAAATTAAGACTTATTTTGACGAAAAAAACATCTACATTAGTATAAAAGACAATGGACCTGGAATTAAAAAGGAATTATTAAACCAGATTTTTACTCCCTTTTTTACAACCTTTGAGGATGGATACCATTTAGGTCTGGGTTTAAGTGTTTCTTTAAAAATTGTACAGGACCATAAGGGAAAAATTCTGGTAAATAGCGAATTGGGGAAAGGCGCTGAATTTACAGTTGAACTCCCAATTATAAAAATGGAAGAATTTATAAATTAATAAAAATTCTAATCCAGCCAATAATTTGGAGCTTCCTTAATTATTTCCACATCATGAACATGACTTTCTCTAACTCCTGCTGGAGTAATTCTTATAAATTTTGCTTTTTCCTGGAGCTCTTTAATGGTTTTGCATCCCGCATATCCCATTCCAGCTCTTAATCCACCCACTAACATCTGAATAACTTTACTCACACTTCCTTTATATGGGACTCTTCCTTCTATTCCTTCTGGAACCAATTTAGTTTCACTTAAAATATCATCCTGAAAATATCGGTCTTTACTTCCCTCTTTCATTGCACCTATTGACCCCATGCCTCTATAGAGTTTATAGGAGCGTCCCTGATAGATAATTATATCGCCTGGAGCCTCATCAGTTCCTGCCAAGAGATTACCTATCATTACTGAATCTGCTCCAGCAGCAATTGCCTTTGTTATATCCCCTGAAAATTTTATTCCTCCATCAGCAATAACCGGAATATTATATTTTTTACATACTCTATAAACCTCTGAAATTGCAGTAATCTGTGGAACACCGACCCCTGTTACAACTCGAGTTGTGCAAATTGAACCAGGTCCAACTCCTACTTTTACTGCATCCGCACCCATTTCAATTAAATCTTCGGCTGCTTCCGAAGTTGCAATATTGCCTGCTACTAATTCAATATCAGAAAAATGCTTTTTAATCATTTTTACTGTTTCAAGAACTCTTTTTGAATGACCGTGGGCAGTATCAATTACCAAAACATCAACTTTTGCTTTAATCAATGCCTCTGCTCTCTCTAAAACATCCTCTCCGACTCCTATAGCTGCTCCAACTCTTAATCTCCCGAATTCATCTTTAATTGCATGAGGGTATTGAATTCTTTTAAGAATGTCTTTGTAAGTTATCAAACCCTTTAAATTAAAATTCTCGTCCACCACTGGAAGCTTCTCTATTTTATGCTTTTGTAATATTTTTTCTGCTTCTTTTAAAGATGTTCCCACAGGAACAGTTATTACATCCTTTGTCATAATTTCTTTTATTGGAAGGTCCATTCGAGTTTCAAATCTCAAATCACGATTTGTCAGTATGCCAACCAGCTTTTTACCCTCTGTAATTGGTAAACCAGAAATCTTATATTTCTTCATCACTTCTATAGCTTGATATATCTTATCTTCTGGAGACATTGTTATGGGGTCAACAATCATTCCACTCTCTGACCTTTTAACCTTATCAACTTCCTCAGCTTGCACCTTTATTGGAAGATTACGGTGTATAATTCCAATGCCACCCAATTGAGCTAATGCAATTGCCATTTTTGACTCAGTTACAGTATCCATTGCAGAACTTACGATTGGAATATTTAACTTTATTTTGCGAGTTAAATAGGTGGTAACATTTGTTTCTGACGGAAGAACCTTGGACTTAGAAGGAAGGATAAGCACATCATCAAATGTCAAGCCTTCTTTAATTTTTTCATCTATCATTTATCTCTTTCTCCTTTTTTTACTTGGGATAACTGCCCTTACCTCCCTTAATCTTGTTGAACCAGAAGGTGCCGGGCTTGCTGGTTGTGCCTGTGGTGGAGGTTGTTTAAAAGGATTAAATACCGGGCGCTGATAAACAGCATGAGGCATTTCTCTAACTACCCTTTCCTCTTCAACAACTGGCTGAAGCATGAACAAGTAGCGGATAGTTTCTTCCTCTATTCTATTCAACATAGCCTGAAACATTTCAAAACTTTCCTTCTTATATTCAACAAGGGGGTCTCTCTGCCCATATCCTCTTAATCCTATGCCTTCTTTTAAATAGTCCATTGCTAATAAATGGTCCTTCCACTGGGAATCTATTATCTGGAGCATGATCAACCTTTCAAATTCTCTCATATCCTCAGAACCAATAATCTCTTCCTTCTCCTTATAGATTTTTTTCAAATGGGAAAGAATTAATTCCCTTAACTCCTCATATTCAATATTTTCCCAATCTATATTTAATTCATTAATGTCAAATATAAATTGAGTTATTAAAGCTTTTCTTAAACCTTCTTTATCCCATTCTTCTGGCGCTTTCTTTGGATCTGCATGAATATCCAGAATCCAGTCAAGCAATTCTTCTATCAACTGTTGAATTTGTTCCTTCAAGTTCTTTCCTTCAAGAATTTCTCGTCGCATTGAGTAGATTGTCTCCCTCTGTTTATTCATAACATCATCATACTCGAGTAAATGCTTTCTTATTGAAAAATTCTGTGCTTCAACCTGTTTTTGAGCTCTTTCAATTGCTCTCGTCACCATTTTATGCTGAATAGGAACACCCTCCTGCATCCCAATCCTTCCCATAAGATTCTTAATCCTATCACTTCCAAAAATTCTCATTAAATCATCCTCAAGAGAAAGATAAAATCGGGATGAACCCGGGTCTCCCTGTCTTCCTGCTCTACCTCGAAGCTGATTATCAATTCGTCTTGCTTCATGCCTTTCTGTTCCAATTACATGAAGCCCTCCCTTTTCCACCACTCTTTTATGGTCTTCGTCTGTAATCTTCTTTGCCTCTGCTAAAGCCTTTTCCCATTCTTCTTTGGTTGCCTTTTTTGGGTCAATCCCCTTTTTTCTTAAAAAGCTCTTTGCAAGGAATTCAGGATTTCCTCCTAAAATAATATCTGTTCCTCGACCTGCCATGTTTGTAGCAATGGTTACTGCGCCAGAGCGTCCTGCCTGTGCAATTATCTCTGCTTCTCTTTCATGATGCTTTGCATTTAAGACAACATGCTTTATCCCTTTTTTCCGTAAAAGAGCGCTTAAATGCTCTGAATTTTCAATTGAAGTTGTGCCCACAAGAACAGGGCGTCCCATTTTATGGCATTCTTCTATTTCCTTTACAACTGCCTCCCATTTTTCCTTTTTAGTCCTGTAAATTACATCGTCATATTCATACCTTCTTAAGGGTTTGTTTGTGGGAATTACCACAACATCCAAATTATAAATAGCTTTGAATTCATTTGCTTCAGTTGCAGCAGTTCCTGTCATACCAGCAAGTTTCTTATACATTCGGAAATAATTCTGAAATGTTATTGAAGCTAAGGTTTGATATTCCTCCTCTATCCTCACCCTTTCCTTTGCTTCCAGAGCCTGATGAAGCCCATCACTGTATCTTCTTCCAGGCATTAAACGCCCGGTAAATTCATCCACAATAATTACTTTCCCATCTTTTACAATATAATCCCTATCTCTTTTGAATAAAGTATGAGCCTTAAGCGATTGATTTATATGATGAACAATATGCATGTATTTTAAATCATAAAGATTCGGGATATTAAGAAATTTCTCAGCTACAGCTACTCCTTCTTCTGTCAAAACAACAGTTCTTGTTTTCTCATCAATCTGATAATGAACATCCTTTCTGAGACGCCGAACCAGATTATCGATTCTATAATAAAGGGCAGTTGATTCTTCAGTAGGACCAGAAATAATTAAAGGTGTTCGAGCCTCATCAATCAATATACTATCAACCTCATCCACTATTGCATAATTATGACCTCTCTGAACTATGTCTTCTAATCTGAATTTCATATTATCTCGTAGATAATCAAATCCAAACTCATTATTCGTGCCATAAGTTATATCTGCCTCATAGGCTTTCTTTCTTTCTACATCGCTCATTCCATGTTGAATTGTTCCAACACTAAGACCTAAAAATTTATATATTGGTCCCATCCACTCCGTATCTCGACGAGCAAGATAATCATTCACAGTAACTATATGAACACCCTTTCCTTCTAAAGCATTTAAATAAGCGGGCAAAGTAGCAACCAGTGTTTTTCCCTCTCCTGTCTTCATTTCAGCAATTTTTCCCTGATGAAGAACCACTCCTCCCATCAACTGAACATCAAAAGGACGCATATGAACAGTCCTTTTTGCCACTTCCCGAACTACTGCAAAAGCCTCAATCAACAGGTCATCCAAGGTTGCTCCCTGTGATAATTTTTCCTTGAATTCATTTGTTTTGGCTTTCAATTGAGCATCGGTGAGCTTGGATATTTCTGGCTCTAATTCATTTATTTTGTTTACGATAGGCTGAAGCTTTTTTAATTCTCTTTCGTTTTTGGTTCCAAAAATTTTTTGAAGAATTTTTATCATCTAAAATCTATTAAATCAAAACTGCAATACAAAGTCAAATTAATTCCTCGCTCATTTTCTATTTTACTTTTTATTTTGATTCTTTTTCTGATAAAATTGA
>CAZWBN010000139.1:0-5075 GCA_964632095.1 uncultured Clostridia bacterium
GGGGAGAAAATTTGACTATTCCTCTATTTTCAAGTAAGATTATTTTACCGTATTAATAATTTTAATTTAAAGGAGTAATAAAAAATGGGGATATTCAACAAAAAAGGCAAGGTTTGGATGAATGGGAAATTAATTCCTTGGGAAGATGCAAAAATTCATATCGCTTCCCATGTTATTCATTATGGGACCTCAATTTTCGAAGGTTTGAGAGCTTATGATACCCCGAAAGGAGTTGTAATTTTTAGGTTGAAAGACCATATTGACCGGCTTTACAATTCATGTAAAATCTACCGAATGGAAATTCCTTATTCTAAAGAAGAATTTGAAAAAGCTATAATTGAAACTGTTAAAGCTAATAATATGAAATCCTGTTATATAAGACCTGTTGTATACAGGGGTTTACATTCCCTTGGAGTAAATCCTTTTCCTAATCCAGTGGAAGCAGCTATTCTGGTATTAGAATGGGGTAAATATCTTGGAGAGGATGCTCTTGAGAAGGGAGTAGATGTAAAGGTTTCTTCTTGGCAGAGAATGGCACCCAATACATTTCCTGCTCTTGCTAAAGCAGGAGCAAATTATATGAATTCTCAATTAATTAAAATGGATGCAATAATTGATGGCTATATCGAGGGGATTGCCCTTAATGTAAGAGGACATGTGAGTGAAGGGAGTGGAGAGAACATTTTTATAGTAAAGGACGGAATTCTTTACACACCTCCGCTCTCATCATCTATTCTGCCAGGAATCACCAGAGATACAGTAATAAAATTAGCTCAGGATATAGGTTTGGTTGTTAAAGAAGATACAATACCTCGAGAAGCTCTTTATATAGCTGATGAAGTTTTCTTTACAGGTTCAGCAGCAGAAATTACACCTATTAGGTCAATTGACAAAATAATTATCGGAGATGGAAAAAGAGGAAAAATAACTGAAAGATTACAGAAAGAATTTTTCTCTTATATAAATGGGGAGAGAGAAGATGAATATAACTGGCTAACTTATATATAAAGGTGGTGATATAAATGACAATAAAAGATTTATTAAAAATTGCTATTGAAAAGAATGCTTCTGATTTGCATCTTAAAGTTGGTAATCATCCCATAATTAGAGTTGATGGAAAACTCATTCCCTTGGTTAGTCTGAGAAGACTTACTCAGGAAGATACTGTTCGAATGGCAAATGAAATTATGAATGAATATCAGAAAAAGAAACTTCAGGAACAATTTGATGTTGATTTAGCATATAGTGTTCCGGGATTTGGGAGATTTAGAGGAAATGTTTTCTATCAGAGGGGAACCATAGGAATTGTGATGAGAATTATTCCTTTGAAAGTAAGAACTATTCGGGAGTTATTATTGCCGACAGTTCTTGAAAAAATTTCTATGGAAAGAAGAGGATTGGTTCTTGTTACAGGAACAACTGGTAGCGGGAAATCTACGACTTTAGCTGCAATGATTGATTATATTAATACACACAGGACTGAACATATAATTACAATAGAAGACCCGATCGAATTTGTTCACAGGGATAAAAAATCTATTGTGAACCAGAGAGAAGTGGGTTTAGATGTTGCAAGTTTTTCCCGAGGTTTAATAAGTGCTCTTCGTGAGGATCCGGATGTAATTTTTGTGGGTGAAATGAGAGATTTTGAGACAATTCATACTGCAATATTAGCAGCTGAAACAGGGCATCTTGTGTTAAGTACATTGCATACTCTTGATGCTCCAGAAACAATAAATAGAATTATTTCAGTATATCCACCCCATCAGCATAAACAGGTAAGGCTTCAGCTTGCCAGTTTATTGAAAGCTGTAATATCAATGAGACTTTTACCCAGAGCAGATGTTCCAGGAAGAGTTCCAGCAGTTGAAATAATGATAAACACGCCTTTTATTAGAGAATGTATCATAAATAAAGAAAAAACTCATCTTATAAGAGATGCTATCGCTACTGGAATTTCTCAATATGGAATGCAGACTTTTGACCAATCCTTATACAAATTGTACATTAATAAATATATAGATTATGAAACAGCGCTTCAATATGCTTCTAATCCAGATAATTTCAGACTTAAAGTGATGGGAATTCAGTCTACTTCTGATATGGCTCTTGAGGAAATGGAGAAAACAATGAGTAAAATTGGAGAGGAGCCGGAAAAGGAAGAAAGTTCTGAAGAATTTTAAATAAAATGAAGGCTCAAGAAATAAGGGAAGTCTTCTTGCATTTTTTTGAAAAAAGGGGGCATCGTATTGTTCAGAGTTCTTCGTTGGTGCCAAAGGATGACCCAACTCTCCTTTTTACAAATGCTGGAATGAATCAGTTTAAAAATGTATTTTTAGGCTTGGAAAAGAGAGAATATAAAAGAGCGGTTTCTGTCCAGAAATGTTTAAGGGTAAGTGGAAAACATAATGATTTAGAGCAGGTAGGCAAAACACGCAAACATCACACTTTTTTTGAAATGCTGGGAAATTTCTCATTCGGGGATTACTTTAAAAAAGAGGCAATAGAATATGCATGGGAGTTGCTTGTGGAAGAGTTAAAATTGGAGAAGTCAAGGATGTACATAACAGTGTATGAAAAAGATGATGAAGCTTATAGAGTCTGGGAGAATGAGATTGGTGTTCCTTCAGATAGGATAATTCGCTTGGGCAAAAAAGATAATTTCTGGGCAATGGGAGATACAGGGCCCTGTGGCCCCTGTTCTGAAATCCATTATGATTTAGGAGAAGAAGTCGAAAAAGGAGAGCCAAGATATTTAATAGAAAAAGGCAGCGATAGATTTCTTGAGTTATGGAATCTGGTTTTTATGGAATTTGTGCTTGATGAATCCGGCAGAATGTCTCCTCTTCCATCTCCTTCAATTGATACTGGAATGGGACTTGAAAGATTAGCTGTAGCTTTGCAGAACAAAAAAAGCACTTATGAAACAGATTTATTTTATCCTTTGATAGATGCTGTATGTGAACTGACCGGTAGAGAATATCCTTCTGAAACCAAAGATGATGTATCAATAAGAGTCATTGCTGACCACTTAAGAGCAATCACTTTTCTCATTGGTGATGGAGTAATTCCTTCGAATGAGGGTAGGGGTTATGTCTTGAGAAGAATAATAAGAAGAGCTTTCAGACACGGGAAATTTTTGGACCTTGAAGAGCCATTTTTGTATAAATTAACAGGTTTAGTTGTGGATATTATGAAAAAGGGTTATCCAGAGTTAATTTCAGCAAGCAATTATATTTCAAAGGTGTGCTATTCAGAGGAAGAGAGGTTCAATGTGACTTTATCAGCCGGGATGAAATATTTTGAAGAATTTGCTCAAGAGGCAATTCGTTCTGGTGCTAAGGTAATTTCTGGAAAGCAGGTCTTTAAATTATATGATACATTTGGTTTTCCAATTGATTTATCAAAGGAGCTGGCTGAAGAGATGGGTTTATCAATTGATGAGAAGGGTTTTGAAGAAGAATTACATTTGCAGAGGGAAAGGGCAAGATCTGCCTGGAAAGGTTCGATAGAGCAAATGCAAAAGAAAAAATTTGAAAGAGTAAAAGATATAACAGTTAAATTCACTGGATATGAAGCTGATAGAATCTCCCGGGCTAAAGTTCTTGCAATCTTTAAAGGAGAAGAAAAGGTTGAATCTTTAAAGGAAGGAGAAGAGGGTGAGATAATCCTTAATGAGACTCCTTTTTATCCTGAAGGAGGAGGGCAGGTAGGAGATATCGGACAAATAAAAGGAGAGCATTTTACAGGAGTTATAAAGGATACTTACTCTCCATTTTCAGGTATGATAGTGCATAGAGTTTCGATACTCGCCGGGAAAGTAAAAGAAGGGGATGAAGTGGAAGCATGGGTTGATTCTCGGCGAAGGAAAAACATCTCTCTTAATCATACATCTACTCACTTATTACATGCTGCTTTAAGAAGTGTGCTGGGCGAGCATGTAAAACAATCCGGTTCTCTTGTTGCCCCTGATAAACTAAGATTTGATTTTACCCACTTTGCTCCTTTAAACCCGAGAGAAATTAAGAAAATAGAATCTATGGTTAATGAGAAAATAAGAGAAGATTTAAAGGTTGAAACAAAAATTGTTCCTTTTGAGGAAGGATTAAAAGAAGGTGCGATTGCAATTTTTGAAGAGAAATACGGAGATATTGTGAGGATGGTCAAAATCGGAGATTTTAGTAAAGAACTTTGTGGTGGAATTCATGTTAAATCAACCGGGGAAATTGGATTATTTAAAATAATTTCAGAGAAAAGCATTGCTGCGGGAATGAGGAGGATCGAGGCTTTAACAGGAGAAAGTGCCATTGATTATATTCAAAAAGAGGAAGATATTCTCACTGATATAGAGAATCTATTATCAAGACCAAAAGAAGAGTTAATTCCTCAGATAAAAAATCTTTTACAATCATTCAAAGAACTTAAAAAAGAAAACGAGATTCTGAGGCAAAAAATTGCCCTTGAGAAGGCATTTAAAGAATTGGAGAAAGTAAAAAGTATTAAGGGAGTGAATTTTATTGCACACAAAGTGGAAGGCTTGAATCGTTCTGAGCTAAGGACTTTAGCAGATAGAATAAAAGAGAAAATTAAACCAGGAGTGGTTGTTTTAGGGTCAAAACAGGATAATAAGGCTTTTCTTGTTGTTAGTATTAGCAAGGATTTAACCGATAGATTAAATGCGAATAGCCTTGTAAAACAGATAAGTGCGATTATAAAAGGAGGAGGTGGTGGAAGGGCTGATTTCGCTGAAGCAGGGGGAAGCAAACCAGAGTTTTTGGATAAGGCTTTGAATCAGAGCTTTGAAATAGTAAAAGATTCCCTATGAGGAAGTTATATTACATTATAATTGTATTATTGTTAATAAATATTCCAAGTCTTCTTTATTCAAAAATAATAGCTTACCGCAACGAAAAGGGGATTTTAGTTCTCACAAATAAACCATCGAAGACGAAATCAAAAATAGTTTATAGAAAGTTTAACAATTATAATGAAATAGTAGATAAAATTAGTAAAAAATATAATGTTCCTTCGTCTTTAATTCATCAAATAATTCTGGTGGAGTCGAATTATAATCC
>CAZWBN010000140.1:0-5063 GCA_964632095.1 uncultured Clostridia bacterium
TATCAGATATAAAAATGCCTACAAAATCCGGTTTAGAACTTTTAAAAGAAATAAAAGAAAGTTATCCTGACATTGAAGTAATCATGATTTCAGCTCTAAGAGACATTGACCTTGCTATAGAAGCTATGAATAATGGCGCTTTCAATTATATAACTAAACCCTTTAAATTACAGGAAGTATTATTAACGGTGGAACAAGCTCTTGAGAAAAGAAAATTGATACTGGAAAATAAAAGATATCAGGAAAATCTGGAAGAATTAGTGAGACAAAAAACAATCGACTTGGAAGAAACTTTAAAAGAATTGAGAACAACTTATAATTCAACATTAGAGTCGTTTATTATCGCTTTAGATGCCCGGGATACTGAAACTCAAACCCATTCTCAGGTAGTTACTCAATTCACTTTAACCTTAGCAGAAAAAATGGGAATTAAAGACAGAGAAGAACTTGAAAATATTAAAAAAGGCGCACTTCTTCATGACATCGGGAAAATTGGTATACCTGATAGCATATTAAAAAAACCCGGCAAACTAACTCCTGAAGAATGGCAAATAATAAAACAACATCCAGTTATAGGTTATAAAATGATAGCAGGAATTAAATTTTTAAAGGAACCTGCACAAATAGTTCTTCATCACCATGAGCATTTCGATGGAAACGGCTACCCAGCGAGATTAAAGGGAAACTCTATACCACTGGGAGCAAGAATATTTGCTGTAGCAGATGCCCTGGAAGCTTTAATCTCTGACCGTCCTTATCGTAAGGCTCTTTCAATTGAAGAAGCCAAAAAAGAAATTATTAGATGTTCAGGCTCCCAGTTTGACCCAAAAGTAGTAGAAGCATTTTTGTCAATTCCCCTTGAAAATTGGTTAAAAACTAAAGAAAAAATTGAAAAAGAATTTAAAGCTAAGCATATATTGTAAAAGAAAAATTTCTTTTAAATTCTTCTCCTAAAGCAGTTTTAACAGTTTTTATAATAATATGCTCCTCCGGTGCTTTAATTAATATTCTTATTCTATATTTACCTTCAATTCTTGGTAATAATACCGGCTCAAGAATTTTCACTTCACTGGATTGCATTTTAACTTTTGAAAAAAATTTACGCGCCTTGTTTGCTATATTCCTTAAATCCTTCCCATAAAAAATAATTTCTCCAATTTTAAAAAAAGGTGGATATCCAAACAATTCTCTAAATTTAAGTTCGTTCGTGTAAAACTTTATATAATTAAAATCCTGCAAACACTGGATTATATAATTCTCAGGAAAAGAAGTCTGAATAAATATTTCTCCATTATTTAAAAGAAAACTGCTTAATTTATTAATGACTCGAAAAAATCTTTCTCCCCCTTTGTAATCTGAAAAACCGAGCATATTCTCAGGAAATAAAACCCCGATTAATGAAACCTTTTTAAAATCATAATATGTCAACAACTGAGTTCCTATTAAGATTTCTATTTTGCCTTTGTTAAAATCTTTTATTACTTTATATTCTGTTTTTCTATCCTTAACAGCTTCTGAATCAAATCTTTTTACCTTTATTTCAGGAAATAAATTCAGAAGCTCCTTCATAACTGAGCCGGTTCCTTTATTACTTCTTCTTTTAAAATCTCTTCCCTTACAAACAGGGCAATCGAGGGGAAAGGAAAGAATATAATTACAAAAATAACAAATTATTTTTTCTTTCTTATAAAGATTAAATGGACGATTGCATTTCCCGCATCTAAATAAATATCCACAATTCCTGCATATAAGAAACTCTTCCTCCCCTTTTCTATTAATAAATAAAATTACTTGTTTATTCTCTCTCAATTTTTTCTCAATTTTTTCTCTTAAAACCTCTCCAATAATCCCCTTCTCCTTTTTTGAATAGTAGCTGACTAAGATTTTTTTATTATTCTTTTCTTTCTCAATTAGAGAAATTAAACTTTTATTTCTCTTTGCATTAAAATAATTTTCTATTGAAGGAGTCTCTGAACCATAAACTAAAGTTGCCTTTTCTATTTCTGCCCTGAATTTAGCTGCTTGTTTCAGATTATAGAAAGGATAGTCTTTCTTTAGAAAATATGAATCATCCTCCTCTTTATCAACAATTATTAAACCAATATTTTCCAGTGGAGAAAATATAGCAGAGCGGGAGCCTATAATTACATCGTATTTATTCTCTCTCGTCTCCAACCATTTAATCTCTCTCTGTCTTAAGGTTAAACCACTATGAAAACTACCAATTCGAGCATTTATTCTTTTGTTCAATTCATTATTCAATCTTTCAATCAACATTATCTCGGGCAAAATAAAAAGAACTTTTTTACCTCGAGAAATTGCATTTTTTATTAAATCAGCATAAATCTTTAATCTTTTTTCATCTGATGCAAAAATTAAAAAGGAAGAAAACTTCTTCTCAGAAATAGAATTTATTATTTTATTTATTTTTATTTTTTCATCAGAATCAATCATAGGCTCCAATTCCATCTGATAGAACCCTGGCTGAAGGGATTCTTTAAACTCTCTTCTTTTAATTTTCCTGAATTCATCTTTAATTTCTATTAATCCCTTTTTCTTTAATTTCATTAAAAGATATGTTATATCTTTAAATTTTCTTTTCAAAAAACTCACAGAATAAGACTTTCCTCTAATGAAATCCAAGAAATCTTTTTCTTTTTTTGAAAGAGAAGAAACATATTTTTTATTTTTCGCTTTCTCTGTCAAAAAAATTCTGCTGATTGTTTTCAGAATTAAAGAAGGAGGTAAACTCAATTTTATAAATTCTCCCCAAGGGACAAGATAATACTCCGATAATCTTCTTGTTAACTCAAGAACTGCTTTCGATAATATCGGGTTTTCATCTATTACTTCTTCTATTTCTTTACATTCTTTGATAAATTCGTTTGGAATTTTATCCAGAACTTTAACAACAATCCCGGTCATTTTTCTCTCTTTTAAATTTAAAATTACTCTTACTCCTTCCCTAACTTTATCTTTATGACAAGGGGGTATTTTATAATATAGAGGCTTCTCCAGGGGCAAAGGAAAAACCACTTCCACAAATTCCTTCATTTTATTCCAAGTAAATTCATAACTTTTTTCATATCAGACCAGACTTCTTTTTTAAGTTCCTTATTGTTTTCATTGCGAATTAAATAGGAAGGATGATAAGTGGGAAGGACTTTTATTCCTTGAAAATCATAAAAACTCCCTCTTAATTTTGTAATAGGTAAATCACTCTTTATAAAAACTTTTGAAGGAATCCTCCCTAAGGTTACAATTACCTTTGGCTTAATTATTCTTATCTGTTCCATCAAATAATTAATACATGATACAATTTCATCGGATTTAGGGTCCCTATTTTTTGGAGGTCTACATTTGACAATATTAGTTATATAAACATCTTCTCTCCTCAATTTCATCGCTAAAATTATTCTGGTAAGAAGCTGACCAGCCTTTCCTACAAATGGTCTACCTGTTTTATCCTCCTCTTCCCCGGGTGCTTCTCCAACAAACATCAATTCCGCTTCTGAATTTCCTTCTCCAAATACGGGATTAATACGAAAAGAAGAAAGACGACACTTACGACAACTATTTACTTTATTTTCTAAAATCTTTAATTTTCTTTCATGATTTCTGGTTTTCAGGAAGGGAAAACCAGGAACTTCCTTCTCAATTTCTGAATAGAATTTAAGCCATTCTTCTATTTCTTCAATAACTTTTTTAAGTTTCATTTAAAAGTTTTTCAATTTTATCAAAAATAATCCTGCTTATTTCTCTTTTGGATAAAACTCCTGTTTTCTCTATCCCACCTTTCTTATCTACCAAAATCACCTGATTCCAATCAGAAGCAAAGCCAATATTCCTTCCAGAAACATCGTTAACCACAATTAAATCTAAATTTTTCTCTTCCAATTTTTCTTTTGCATTCTTAACAAAATTTTCTGTCTCTGCAGCAAAGCCGACCACGAGTTTCTTCCCCTTCCTTTTTCCCAGCTCTTTTAAAATATCAGGATTTCTGACAAGTTCAATATTAATCTTCTCGTGTTTTTTCTTGAGTTTACTACTAAAAGATTTGGAAGGTCTGTAATCCGCCACAGCTGCACACATTATAATTATATCTGCATCTTTCGAATTTTCTAAAACTTCTTCCCTCATTTCTAAAGCAGAAGTAACATTTATTACCTTTGCTTTCGCAGGAGGGAGAAGAAATGTAGGACCCGAAACAAGTGTCACATCTCCTCCTCTCAATAGTGCCTCTTCAGCAAGAGAATAACCCATTTTACCAGATGACCTGTTTGAAATAAATCTTACGGCATCAATTTTCTCCTGAGTCGGGCCTGCTGTAATTAAAATTTTTTTTCCCTTCAAACTTTTTTTCTTTTTAATCAAAGAAACACATTCACTTACAATTTTAGAAGGCTCTGCTAATCTACCTATTCCTTCAATCCCGCATGCAAGAGGTCCTTTCTCTGGTTCTATTATTACAACCCCGTAAGAGCTTAACTTCTTCAGATTTTCTTGTGTTACCACATTTAAATACATATTTTCATTCATAGCTGGTGCAATAACAACAGGGCATTTAACTGAAAGATAAAATGTACTCAAAAAATCATCAGCTATTCCATTTGCAAGTTTCCCTATCATGTTTGCAGTGGCTGGAGCAATGAGAAATAAAGAGATTTCGCTTGCAAGGGATATATGTTCAATCATTCGGCCATTCTTAAACTGGTCCACAATAACTTTTTCCCCTGTAAGGGCTTCAAAAAGCAAAGGCTGGATAAATTTTGTTGCATTTCGGGTCATTATTACTTTAACCGAAATACCTCTCTTTTGAAATTCCCTGATAATTTCAGCTGATTTATAAATACTTATTGAACTACATATCCCCAATGCTATTTTTGTCATTTTATTTACCTCTAAAGGTAGCAATAATTCTTCTCACTTCCTCACTATTTTTCCTTTCAGCACACCTCTCACTAATAATTATTGAAGATAACTCTTCTACAGCTTTATCCAGCTCATCATTAATAACTATATAGTCATAATTTTTGTAACATTTGATTTCTTCCTTTGCAATC
>CAZWBN010000141.1:0-1272 GCA_964632095.1 uncultured Clostridia bacterium
CCTTAAAATTTTAAATCTTTTGAGTTATTATAAAAAGTTAATGGTTTTACAATTACAGAAAGGTATTGTTTATGGTCCAGTAAACTCAAGACGCCTGGGAAAATCTCTGGGAATAAATCTTATGCCTGTTAATTATAAATTATGCTCTTTCAATTGTGTTTACTGTCAGTATGGAAAAACAAAAATTCTTACCAATAATTTGAGTCCATATATAAAAGATTTACCCACTTTAGAAGAAATAAAAATTTCTGTAGAAAAATTTCTTAAAAATTCTCCAAAAATTAATTACATAACATTCTCTGGAAATGGAGAGCCAACCCTTCATCCCCAGTTCAATGAAATAGTGGATTTAATAATAGCCTTAAGAGACAAATATCTTCCCTATGTAAAAATTGCCCTTCTTTCAAATTCCACTTTTCCAGATAATGAAAAAATAAAAGGCGCTTTCTCTAAAATAGATCTTAAAATTTTTAAACTTGATGTGGGAAGCGAGGACTTATTTTTAGAAGTAAATAGACCCTTTAAAGAAATATCCTTTGCAAAAATTATTGAAAATTTAAAAAACCTTGATGATATTGTAATACAATCTATGCTTTTTACTGGAAAAATTGAAAACTCCTCGGATGAAAAAATAAGAAAATGGATGGAAAAACTTGAGGAGATAAGGCCAAGAGAAATTCAGGTATATACAACAGATAGACCGACAGAGCAAATGCTTGAAAGAGTTCCAAAGGAAAGATTAACTGAAATAGCAGAAAATGTTAGAAATTTACTGGGCTTTAAAATAAATGTTTATTAAAAATGAAATATTATTTGAGTCTTGGAAGCAATTTAGGGGATAGAAGAGAAAATCTAATAAAAGCTATTCATCTCCTCATGAATAAAGGGATTAAAATTACTAAAATTTCTTCAATTTATCTTACCCAGCCTGTGGAATTTTTAGACCAGAATTGGTTTTATAATCTTGTAGTAGAAGCTGAAGCTAAATTTCAGCCCTTTGAACTTTTGAATTTAATAAAAGAAATTGAAAAAGAAATGGGAAGAAAAACAGTGATTGAAAAGGGGCCACGAAATATTGATATTGATATAATTCTTGCAGAAGAGAGAATAATAAAATCTGAAAAATTGCGAATCCCGCATCCAAAAATGCATTTAAGAAATTTTGTGCTCGCCCCTTTAAATGAAATTTCTCCTGATGTTATTCATCCTGAATTGAATAAAAACATAAAAACACTTTTTGCTCAATCACAGGATAATTCTGTGGTTAAAAAA
>CAZWBN010000141.1:1372-5055 GCA_964632095.1 uncultured Clostridia bacterium
AGATAACTCTCTGCAAGTTTTTCTCCTCTCTTCCCTAATTCATGAGGAGTAATTTCATCTATATCCTTCTTCTTTCTCCACATCTGATAGCACTTTATCAAATATTTCAAGTCCTATATCAATATCCTCTTTTTTGATTATCAATGGTGGAGAAAAACGGATACTATTTTCCCCGGCTCCAAGAATAATTAAACCCTTTTCAAAACACTCGTAAACTATCTTATCTCTTTCCTTTTTAGCCTTTTCCTTTGTTTCTCGATCTTTTACCAGTTCAACACCAATCATGAGTCCTTTCCCTCTGATATCTCCAATTAAAGGATGGTCTTTTTGGAGTTCATATAATTTTGACAATAGATAATCTCCCATTTCTTTTGCATTAGAAATTAAGCCATTTTCCAGTAAATCAATTGTAGCCAATGCTGCTGAACAGGATACTGGATTTCCTCCAAATGTTGATGCATGAGCACCTGGTTCCCAAATCATTATATCAGCCCTCGAGGCACAGACCCCTAAAGGCAATCCGGATGCAATACCTTTTGCAATTGTAACAATATCCGGTTCAATATCAAAATGTTCAAAAGCAAACCATTTACCTGTTCTTCCCATCCCAGATTGAATTTCATCCGCAATTAAAAGAATTCCATTTTCCTTTGCTATATCATTTAAACCTTTCACGAATTTCTCGGGAGGAACATTATATCCTCCCTCACCCTGAATTGGTTCAACTATTATTGCTGCAATATCCTCTGGAGGAGCAACTTTTGAAAATAAAAAATCTTTAATAAAGGATATACATTCCAGCTCACAGCTATTAACTTCTTTTCCAAATAAACATCTATAACAGTAAGCATATGGAGCATGAAAGACATTAGGTAAGAAGGGTGCCATGTTTTTTCTCTGAACAGCTTTGCTTGCGGTAAGTGATAAACTGCCAAGAGTTCTTCCATGAAAGGAACCGTAAAAAGCAATAATCCCAGGTCTTTTTGTATAATATCTTGCTAATTTTATTGCTGCTTCTACTGCCTCTGTCCCGGAATTGCCGAAGAAAATTTTTTTCTCTCCTTTAATTTGAATAATTTGAGCAAGTTTTTCAGCTAAAATAACTTGGGGTGCATAATAAAAGTCTGTACCGGACATATGAATCAATTCCTCGCATTGTTTTTTTATTGCTTCAACAACCTTTGGGTGAGTGTGACCTGTCACATTAACTGCTATACCCCCTGCAAAATCAAGAAAAATATTCCCATCCATATCCTCAACAAGCATCCCATGGGCTTTTTTTACTGTTAGAGGATAGGGTCGAGTATATGAGGGAGAAACGAATTTTTTATCTTTTTCCAGTAATTCCCTCGCCTTTGGACCCGGAAGAGAAGTTTTAATAAAAGGATACTTCATAATTCCTCCTTAAAAATAAAATATTATTTTATTATTTTCCATCTTGTTCCTTCTTTTGTATCTTCCAGTATGATTCCCTGTTTAAGTAATTCTTCTCTTATTTTATCTGCCAAAGCATAATTTTTCTCTCGACGAGCTTTCTCTCTTTCTTTGATTTTCTCGAGAATATCTGGAGGAAGCTCCTTTCTCTCTTCAAACTCAAGAATCCCAAGTACTGAATTAATTTTTTTTAGCCAATTTAATATGGCTTCGATATCCTGTTTAAAGACCTTATTTTTATTTATCAAAATATTAATTTTCTTAATCATTGAAAACAAAGAAGTTAAAGATACACTGATGTTTAAATCATCTTCCAAACCTTCATCAAATTTTTTGCCTGTCTCTGTTAAAACTTCCTCTATTTCTTTAGATTTTCCTTCAGGGAAACTTCTATTTTCCAGTTCATAAATAAAATTCTGAATTCTTTGAACTGCAGAAGTAGCCTGCTTTAAACCTTCAAAGGTAAAATCTAAAACTTTTCTATAATGGGTGGACATTAAAAGAAATCTTATTGCTTTCGGATTGTATTTCTTGGCTAATAAATCTCTAAGAGTGTAAAAATTTCCTTTAGACTTTGACATCTTTTCTCCATTTACAATAAGATGGTGACAATGAAGCCAGTAATTTACGAATTTCTTTCCAGTATAGGCTTCTGATTGGGCTATTTCATTTTCATGATGAGGAAAAATATTATCTACACCCCCACAGTGAATATCAAAAGTCTCTCCAAGATATTTCATACTCATAGCAGAGCATTCAATATGCCAGCCAGGTCTTCCAGGACCAAGTTCTGTCTCCCAGTAAGGCTCACCTTCCTTTTTTGCCTTCCATAAAACAAAATCATGAACATTCTCTTTTGTGTATTCATCGGTATCAACTCTACCCGTTGATTTTAAATCCTCAATTTTTATCTTTGACAATTGTCCATATTCTGGGAAGGAAGCAATTTTAAAATATATAGAACCATCTTTTTCATAAGCATAACCTTTTTCAATCAATCCCTTTATTATTTTCACCATTTCATTAATATGCTCCGTTGCTCTTGGATAATAATCCGCCTTTTCAATATTTAAAGTTTCTATATCTTCAAAAAAAGCTTTTATGTATTTCTCAGTGAATTCATTTAATGTCTTCCTTTCTTTCTGAGACCCGGCAATTGTTTTATCATCCACATCCGTGATATTCATCACATGAATCACCTTATATCCAAAATACTTAAGGGTTCTTTTCAAGAGGTCTTCAAAAATATATGCTCTAAAATTACCAATGTGAGCATAATCATATACAGTTGGTCCGCATGTATAGAGTTTTACTTTTCCAGGTTCTATTGGCTGAAAAACTTCTATTTCACCTTTTAATGTATTGTAAAATTTTATCATTGGAAAGCTAATAATAACTTAACCTAATTTGATTTTCAACTTTCTTGATAAGTCAGTCTAATAAGGAGTTTATCCTTTTCTAATAATTTTAAAAATTAAAAGAAGAACAAATGCACCAATTAACGAGTCAAGGGCATATCCTGTTATGCCCTTTGCCAGACTTTCCCCTATTATTAAATTTCCCAAAAAAGCTCCGATTATTCCTATTATTACATCCCCTGTAAGACCGAAACCTCTTCTCCTTACTAAAATCCTACTAATCCATCCTATAATGATTCCAATTACAAGCCATACAACAATCTGTAATGGGGACATTATTTCCTCCTAAATTTATTTTACTTTTATTTGTAATAGAATAAACAGACAAAGTCAATCTTTATTTAATTTTGATATCTTTATCCTCCCGGAAATAGCAATAGTAATTTTATATTTTCCGGTGGAATTTGAAATATAAATTGATGCCAAATTTGAAACTGTTCCATTTGGATGAAAAATGGGATTGTTGTTTGTATTAACAATAACATTTCTTAAAATATTGATTTTCTCAATCTCCCATTTTTTCTTTATAGAATCGTATCTTTCAACGGCATAATTTTTCTCGGAAAATCTTACTCTATATTTTGTTTTCTGGAATATTGATTTATATCTTGCATAATTCAAATTCGCGCATATTTCTCTTGTGGTGCTTTTAAGTAAATATTTCAAACCCATCTTTTTTGAGAAAGGCAAAGAGATACATAATAAAATACTTAGTAATGAAAGAGTTATGACTAAATCCAGTAACGAGAATCCTTTTTCCCTCATAATTATTCCTCCTTAAGAATTTTCATTAAAATCCTTCCAGTATAAAAGCCTTAAATCTGAGAAAAA
>CAZWBN010000142.1:0-5028 GCA_964632095.1 uncultured Clostridia bacterium
AAGCAATTCCATTTCAATCCCTCATTTTAGCTTTTCTACCTTAGCATATGAAAAATCTGATTTCAACTCTTTTTAATTCAAAATATTGACTTTAAGTTTTTCTCCATGTATAACTAAAAATGAATTTTAAAAGAAAGGGGTGTGCGATGAGATTGTTAAAAATTTCTATTTTTTTACTATTTATAATCAGTATATTTTCAAATTGCGTTACCACGGTTAAAACAGCTCCTCCACCACCTAAAATAGAAAAAGTAGGACCTCCTCCTTTTCCTGGCGCAATATGGATTAAAGGACATTGGAAATATTCCCATGGACAATGGACATGGGTTCCCGGTCACTGGGCAAAACCTCCAAGACCTGGAGCAGTATGGGTCCCTGGTCACTGGAAAAAGGTACCCGGAGGATGGCGCTGGGTTCCGGGACATTGGAAATTTAGATAAATAAATTTTTTAATGATTATTCGAGAAGCAAAAATGAAGTTCTTCAGGGAATAATCAGTAATGATAAGGTTAAATCCGAAGAATTGACTCTTATTTTTCTTCCTGCTGGCAGTAGTTGTGATTTCGAGAAGATGTTTGATAAAAGGCAGAGTCTGCTTGATAGATTATTGAGTAAAGATTCCTATTTGATTGATGTGTGTAAGGTGGAATGTGAAGATTTCAATGGAAAGAGAATAACACGATATTTTGTGGCTAATTCAAGTGTTGGAGTGATAAGCCTTGCTATCCAGAAATTTGACACTGCATCAAAAATTATAAATTTCTTGAAAAAGATTAGTGTGGATATTGCAGCTTTAAGTGTTGGAGTAAAAGCATTATTAGAATTTGGCGAATTAAAGTGCGAACTTAAACTTGATAGCAAACAGTTTAAAAATATAAGGCTGAAAAATCTTACGGTTTTTAAATGTCCTTACTTTGGTGGAGGGATGAATTATGGAATAAAGACCAGAGCAGATGATGGAATTTTGCATATTGCTTTTATCGATTATATCAGCCGATTAAAACTTTTTGGTTTAATACCGAGTCTCTATACCGGAAAAATTCTTTCAAAGAAATCCGCTCATTATGAAAAATGTAAATCTCTTGAAATAATTTCAGATCAAAAAGTTTTTATAGAAACAGATGGTGAAATTATAGGATACCCTCCCGCGAGATATTCTATTCTTGAGAAAATTCTCAAGATAGTAGTTTGAAGAAAAGTTAATATTTTTTTCATCCTTTTTAAATAAGAAGCAAGCGTGATTGCCATTTAACTTCATGTAAATTATAATTGATTTAAAATGCAAGAGAAAATAATTCTTCGTGGAGTGAGAGTTCATAATTTAAAGAATATAAATTTAGACCTTCCTTTGTATAAATTAATCATTGTGACAGGAGTGAGTGGGTCCGGCAAATCTTCTTTGGCTTTTGATACCTTGTATGCGGAGGGACAGAGAAGATACATTGAGTCTCTTTCTTCCTATGCAAGACAATTTTTAGAAAAAATGGACAAGCCTGATGCAGATTTAATAGAAGGAATAACTCCAGCAATAGCAATTCAGCAAAAAGCAACTACAAAAAATCCAAGGTCAACTGTAGCAACTGTTACAGAAATATATGACTTTCTCAGAATTCTATATGCACGAATTGGAATTTTACATTGTTTGAAATGTGGTGAACCTGTTAGAAGAGACAGTATAGATTCAATTATAGAAACTGTTTTCTCCTTCCCTGAAAATTCGAAATTATATATAACTTTTTCCTGGCCAAAGGAAAAGGATAAAACTATTCTTCAGAAAAGAGGATTTCATAGAATTTTATTGAATGAAGGCATTGTCCCTCTCGAGGAAATAAACTTTGATGAATTCGATAAAATTGATGTTCTTGTGGACAGACTTTATTTAGATTATGAAGACAGGGAGAGGCTTGTTGATTCAATTGAAATAGCCCTGAGAGAAGGAGAGGGAAGATGCAAGGTTATAATTTATAAAGATGGAAAAAAAGAAGAATTATATTTTTCAGAAAAATTGGAATGTAAAAAATGTAAAATTCCTTATAGAGAACCTTTCCCGAATCTCTTTTCATTTAACAGTCCTCACGGTGCATGTCCTCGATGTCATGGCTTTGGAGATTTAGCTGTCATTGATGAGGATAAAATTATCCCTGATAAAAATAAATCCTTAGAGGATGGAGCAATAGAGCCATGGACAAAACCAGCTTCTCGAGAATTGATGGAAGAGCTTTTAGAGGAAGCAAAGAGAAGAAAAATTCCAATAGATGTTCCATTTAAGGAACTTACTCCAGAACAGCAGAAATTCATTCTTGAAGGCGATTCCCGTTACTACGGAGTAAAAGGCTTTTTTAATTGGCTTGAGACGAAAAAATATAAAGTGGAAGTGAGAGTTTTTTTAAGTAGGTATAGAAAGTATGTTCCCTGCCCTGAATGCAATCGAACAAGGTTGAATAAAGAAGCTCTTGCCTACAGGATAAATTCTCTCAATATAGGAGAGCTGATGAAGCTTTCCGTAAAAGATGCTTATTCTTTCTTTACCAATTTGACATTATCTTCGCATGAAAGGGAAATTGCTCAGAGATTGATAGATGAAATAGTGAATAGATTGAAGTTTTTAATAGAAGTTGGGCTGGATTATATTACTCTTGATAGAATGACTTTTACATTAAGCGGGGGTGAGGCCCAGAGAATAAACTTAGCCTCTGCTTTAAGTGCTTCATTAGTAGGGACCCTCTTTATCCTCGATGAACCAAGTATAGGTCTACATCCGAGGGATAATAAAAGATTGATAAAAATTTTAAAAACTCTTAGAGATATGGGGAATACAGTTGTTGTCGTAGAACACGACCCGGAAATAATAAAATCAGGTGACTTTATAGTGGATCTTGGCCCAGGTGCAGGTCCGTATGGTGGTGAAGTCATTTTTTCAGGTCCTTTTTATCAATTTTTAAAAGATAAAAAATCTTTGACTGCGAGATATTTAAGAAGCGAGGCAAAAATAAAAATTCCTGAACAGAAGAGGAAAATAGGGTCTGAATTTATAGAAGTTAGAGGTGCGAGAAAACATAATTTAAAAAATATAAGTGCAAAATTTCCTCTCAATGCCTTTACCTGTATAACAGGCGTCTCTGGCTCTGGAAAGAGCACTTTAGTTTATGATGTATTATATAGAGGAATAATAGGAGAGGAAAAGGAAGGCTTTTCAGAAATAAGAGGAAAAGAAAAAATAGACAAAGTGGTTATGGTTGACCAGTCGCCATTGAGCACCTCCCCTCGTTCAATTCCTGCTACTTATGTTAAAGCAATGGATGAGATAAGAAAATTATTGGCAAATACAAGAGAAGCAATTGCAATGGGTTATAAACCTGGGTATTTCTCCTTCAATGTTCCAGGTGGAAGGTGTGAGGAATGTAAAGGCGCAGGACAGCAAATTGTTGAAATGCAATTTCTATCAGATGTAGTTTTAACCTGTGAAGAGTGTAAAGGAAAGAGATTTAAACCAGATGTCCTCGAAATCAAATTTAAAGGTAAAAATATTGTTGAAATTCTTGATATGACTATTTCTGAAGCTATTGATTTCTTTAGAGAATATCCTGAAATTACAAGGAAACTAAAGCCTCTTGAGGAGGTTGGACTTGGATATCTAAAACTGGGTCAGCCAACAACAACACTTTCTGCTGGTGAGTCTCAGAGAATTAAATTAGCGCATTATTTAATTCATGAGAAAGGGAAAAGGATCCTCTATCTTTTTGATGAACCAACAACTGGCTTGCATATGGCTGATATAGAGAAGCTATTAAGGTGCATGCAGAAACTCGTTGATGAGGGAAATACAGTAATTGTTATAGAACACAATTTAGATGTCATTAAATGCGCTGATTATGTAATTGACCTCGGACCAGAAGGGGGCGAAGATGGAGGTGAAGTGATTTTCCAGGGCAGACCAGAAGAATTGATATATAGCAAAGTTTCTTATACAGGTAAGTATTTGAGAAATTATATTAATAAGAAAGAGGAAAAACTTCATGAAGAAATTCTGCAACGATAATTTTTAATTGGATATAAATCTAAAATTAGAAATTCCTATTATATTTTAAAAATTATTGAGGATTTGACAAAATATTTAAAAGTTTTATATTATTAAAAAAGGGAATAAGATGAAAAAAGCTTTGATTTGCTGTTTTTCTTTCTTTCTATTCATTAGTCTGCTTTTTTCTCAAGATTTAGTGGAAATCGCTAAGAAAGAGAAAGAAAGAAGAGCAAAGCTTAAAGGGAAAAAAGCAATAGTAATAACAAATCATAATCTTTATAAATATAGGGGGAGAGAAGCAATAAGTATTAAAACATCGGGATTTGTTTCAAGGAGTATTCCAAAAATTTCTCCTTCCCCATCAAGAAAATCTTATCAATCCAAGGAAATTCCTCCTTCATCGGAACTGGATAAGCAGGAAATGTTCTGGAGAGGGAAAAGAGAAGAATATGAGCAGAGATGGAAAAAAGCAAAGGAATATGTTGATTTATTAACCCTTAAAATGAATGGCTTATGGCAGGAATTTTATTCATTGGATGACATGACGAGCAGGGATAAAATTCAAAGAGAGATAAGTGAAACTTATCAGAAATTGCTCAAAGCAAAGGAAGAGGAAGCAAAAGCAAAGAAGGAATTAGAGAATTTCTTAACTGAGGCGAGGAAGCAAGGAGCCCTTCCTGGATGGCTCAGAAAAAAAGATTAAATTTTTTCTAATTTTAATTATCCTATCCACAAGTCAATTATAAAATAGGAAAGAGCAGAAAAAATTGCTGCTCCTGGAATTGTAAAAATCCAGGTTAAGATTATATGGAAAACAACTCCCCATTTCACTGCAGAGAGCTTTCGGGTAGCTCCCACTCCCATTATAGCTGTGGATATTACATGAGTTGTACTTATAGGAGCTCCTATAAAAGAATTGAATAGAATTACCAGAGCAGATGAAGTTTCTGCGCTAAATCCATGTACGGGCTCAAGTTTTACAACTCTTTGCCCCAAAGTTCTTATAA
>CAZWBN010000143.1:0-5004 GCA_964632095.1 uncultured Clostridia bacterium
ATTGATTTATGGTGGAGGGTATGAATGTTTTTAATTAAAAAACTTTTTATTTTTTTATTTTTGGTTGGGTTTTTATTAAGTCTCGTAAATTGCACAAAAAAACAGGCGGATATGGTTTTATTAAATGGAAATGTGATTACAATGAATCCAAAAGAACCTTCAGTAGAAGCAATTGCAATAACTGGTGATAAAATTGTCAAAGTTGGAAGTAATAAAGATGTAAAAAAATTAATTGGTCCCCAAACAAAAGTTATTGACCTAAAAGGAAAAACTGTTACACCTGGATTTATAGATGCGCATTTACATTTTATAAGTCTTGGAAATACAAAAAAGATTCTAAATCTTGTTGGAACAACTTCTAAGGAGGAAATAATTCAAATTATTGCTAACAAAATTTCAAAAGAAGGAGAAGGAAAATGGATTTTTGGAAGGGGCTGGGACCAGAATGATTGGCCAATAAAAGAATTCCCAACACGCTGGGATTTAGACCCAATATCGCCGAAAAACCCTGTTATTCTTAGAAGAATTGATGGACATGCTCTCTGGGTTAATAGTTTAGTATTGGAAAAGGCTGGTATTACGAAAGAAACCCTTGAACCTGAAGGAGGTAAAATCATTCGAGATAGCAAGACTGGTGAACCTACTGGTATTTTAATTGATGAAGCTATGTCTCTTGTAGAAAAAATAGTTCCTTCCTCTACTTATGAAGAGAGAAAGGAGATGGCAATTTTGGCATCAGAAGAGTGTTCTTCCTTAGGACTGACAACAGTTCATGATGCAGGAGTGGATTTAGAGACAATAAAAATCTATAAAGAATTAATAAATGAAAATAAATTAACAGTTAGATTATATGTAATGCTTGGATGGCCGGGAAACGCTATTAATGAATATTTTAAAAAAGGTCCTGAAATAGGATACGGAAATAATTTTCTAACAATAAGAAGTATTAAAATGTTCGCAGATGGAGCACTTGGTTCACGAGGTGCAGCTTTATTTGAGCCATATAGTGATGACCCGACCAATACAGGTCTTATAACATTTGACCCGGATAAAGCCTTTGAAATAATGAAAAAAGCCTTAGAAAAAGGATTTCAAGTTTGTGTCCATGCAATTGGTGACAGAGCTAATAGATTGGTTCTCGACCTTTTTGAAAAGGCTTTTAAATCTGTTCCTCAGGTTAAAGACCACAGATTTAGAATAGAACACGCCCAAGTTTTGACAAAAGAAGATATACCGAGATTTGCAGAATTGAAAGTTATTCCTTCAATGCAACCCACACATGCAACTTCAGATATGTATTGGGCAGAAGATAGACTTGGTCCTGAAAGGGTTAAATGGGCATATGCATGGAAATCATTGCTAAACACAGGAATAAGAATAGCTGGTGGTTCCGACGCTCCAGTTGAAAGCGCTAATCCATTATGGGGAATTTATGCTGCTTGTACCCGACAAGACCATAAAGGCTGGCCAGAAGGAGGATGGCATCCAGAGCAAAAGGTAAGTCGATATGAAGCTCTTAAGATGTTTACAATTGATGCAGCTTATGCAGGTTTTGAAGAAAAAATTAAAGGTTCAATTGAGGAAGGAAAATTAGCTGATATTATTGTATTATCAAGGGATATATTAAATATTCCTGCAAAAGAGATATTAGATACTCAAGTAGAAATGACTATTGTTGGAGGTAAAATAGTCTACCAGAGATAAAAAGGCGCAGTATCACTCTTTATAATATCCATAAAAACTTCAATTATTTCAGGGTCAAAGAGAATACCCGCATTTTCCTCTAAAATTTGGAAAATTTTCCCAGGAGTTAGTTTTTTTCTGAAAGGACGATTTGAACTTAATGCTTCAAATGAGTCCACCACTCCTAATATTCTTGCTTCTAAGGGAATTTCTTTTCCTCTGAGTCCTTCTGGGTAACCAGAACCATCCCATCTTTCATGATGATATTTAATAGCAGGAATTAAAGGACGAAGAAAATCAAAAGGATTTATCATTTCACAACTTATCAGTGGATGTTGCTGGATAATCATCATCTCATCAGCAGTTAATGGAGAAACTTTTTGTAATATTATATCACTAATAGATATTTTCCCAATATCATGTAATCGTCCAGCTAATTCCAACATTTCCACTTTCTCTGATGGGAGTCCTAATCTATTCCCGATTTTCTTTGCATAATGCGCAACTCTCTCTGAATGTCCTACTGAATATTGCTCTCTATTTTCAACATATCCTACTAATTTAAAAAGTAATTCTAATATTTCTTTTTTAAATCCGTTAATGTTTTTAAATTTATTTATTTCATCGGTTATTCTCATCTTTCGTCTCCTTCCACTATAGGTTAATGCAAAAACTATGCCAAGAAGGTATATGGTTTATCTTGTTTATTTTCAAATAAATAAAGAAAAGAAACAATATGAAGTATTTTGACAAATGACAAAATTTGTCAATAGTCATGACAATAATTGTCATTAAAATTGTCGGCATGCCGACAATTTATTACTTGATTTTTAGAATTCAATGTTATAAATTAATGAAAAATGGGAAGGTCAATAATTGCAATTGCAAATCAAAAAGGTGGAGTAGGGAAGACCACTACAGCAATTAATATCTCTGCAGCTCTTGCTTTTAAAGGATATAAAACTCTTCTTGTGGATGTAGACCCTCAAGCTAATTCTACTATTTCTTATGTAGTGAATCCAGAAAAAATTACCAAATCCGTGTATGAAGCCCTTACTGATTCAAATATTTCGCTAAAAGATATTACTTTAAAAACCACTGTTCCTGGGTTAAACCTTATTCCTTCAAAAATTTCAATGGCTAAATTGGAATCAACTCTTCTTGGAGAAATAGATAGCTATTATCGTCTAAAAGATAAAATTGAAGGAGTTAAAAATGATTATGAGTATATTATTATTGATACACCTCCTACTTTAGGTCTAATCACATTAAATGCCTTGGTTGCTGCCTCACATATCCTTATTCCAATACAACCCTCATATTTATCTCTCGAAGGAACTGATGACTTGCTCGAGACAATTGAAAAAGTGAAACAGAGAGCTAATCCTGATTTAAAAATTTTAGGAGTTTTAATAACCTTGCACGATAAAAGAACTGTTATATCGCGAGATGTAATCAATAAGATCAGAGAAGTTTTCGGTCAGGCTGTTTTTAAAACAATAATCACAAGAAATGTGAGATTAGAGGAAAGTCCTGCTTATAAAGAATCAATTTTTACATTTGCCCCTAATTCATCAGGCGCAATTCAATATAAAAATTTAGTGGAGGAGATAATAAGCCGTGCCTAAGAAAATAGGTTTACCTGATTCTGTAAAAATGAAACACGATACTCATTTTGTTGAATTGATTTCATCTATATCAAAAGGACCTTTATTAAGAGTCATACCAATTGAAAAAATATTTCCAAATCCTAATCAACCAAGGTATGAATTGGGCGATATTAATGATTTAGCGGAATCAATAAAATCAAAAGGAATTTTAGAGCCAATTATTGTTCGTCCAAAAGGTGAAGGTTATGAAATAATATCAGGAGAAAGAAGATATAGAGCTGCGCTAAAAGCTGGATTAAAAGAGGTCCCTTGTATTGAGATGGATGTTGATGATAAAGAATCTCTTGAAATTTCTCTGATTGAAAATTTACATAGAAAAGATCTTGACCCATTTGAAGAAGCTGAAGGTTTAAGAGCTCTTTCTGAAATTTATGGCTATACTCACCAGGAAATTGCTGATAAAATTGGAAAATCAAGAATTTCTATTACTGAGGCTTTAAGTCTTTTGAAAATTCCGGATGATGTAAGAAAATTATGTAAAAAATATGATATAAAAGCTAAAAGCATTTTGGTTCAAATTGCCCGTCAACCTTCAAGAGAAAAAATGTTAGAACTTGTAGAAAAAATTAGAAAAGAAGGGTTAACCAGAGAAGACACCAGAGAATTATCTCGTGAATTGAAAGAAAAGAAAATTGAAAAACCCAAGAATTATGTTTTTAAATTCAGACCTCCAGGGAAAGAATATCAATTAAGTATAACATTTCGGAAAAGCAAAGTTGATAAAGATGAAATAATAAACATCCTCAAAGAAATTATAAAGAAGTTAGAAAATGAAGGTTAAAATCCCATGGATTTTCAAATAATAATTTTTGCTTATTGCATTAAATATTTAAAATTTTTACATTGGTTTACATAATATATCTTATACGACCCAATATCCAAACAAATTTCAAACAAACAGATAGCAATTAAAATTAGATATTAAAAATATATGGATAATATTCCGCTTATATAAAATCCGTTCTGAAACCCTGCTTCGGCTTTAATGTCAAACAAATCATCTATCTTTAATCTCAATCCCAGTGGAGTGTATAAAACAGGAGTATAAATTCCAATTTCATCCTGTTCTTCCACTTCAATATCTTTTACTAACTGCCCTTTAACAAATATGTCTAGTTTTCCTATCCCAAGCCCGATTCCTAAATAAGGATTCAAAGGTAAGTTGTTGAAAAAATTAAAGATAGCTGAAACATTCAATAGATATTGAGTTAAATCAATACTTCCTTTTATTGAATCCCAGCTTCTTTTATACTGCCAGATTCCAGAACCAGACATTTTTTCATATACAAAAGAAAATTGGAAAACAGTTGAAACAAAACTTTTAATGCCTTCTTCATAACTTATTTTTATGAAGTATGTATTGCCATTTAAAGCAGGAGATTCATAAACTAATTTATTCATGATTTCTTGAGGCATTCCATACCAGCCTCCTCCTACGCCTAAAGCCCACCTTGCGGAAGAAATACGAGATTTCTGTGCAAATGCAAAATTATACAGAATCAAAATTGTAATTATAACAATTATTTTTTTATTTCTCATCTTTCAAAAAAGAAAATTCAAAATCTAATTTTAGAATTAATTCATTCAATGATTTGTTTTTATATTCAGGCAATTTTTTTTCTATTTCATCTAAAATTTTTACTAAATCAGG
>CAZWBN010000144.1:0-3545 GCA_964632095.1 uncultured Clostridia bacterium
TCTATATTTTTAATTTCTAACCAAAGTTTAATTTGAGCTTTTTCATTAGCAAAGGTATCTACTTGAGCCTTTTTAATATTACTCCCTATTTTAGCAACAGTAGAGGCAACATCAGCCAATACACCTTTCTTATCCTCTGCTTTAATGTTTAATCGGGCTAAATAATTTGAGCTGAATTTAGAATCCCAGCTTACTTCAATTATTCTCTCATTATCCAAAATGCCCTTTCTCACATAAGGACAGCGAATAGAATGAATGGTCAATCCCCTCCCTTTTGTTAGATATCCAATGATTTTTTCTCCCTTTACTGGAGAACAGCATTTTGCAAGATGAATAGCAATATCACCTTCATCTCTTACTTTTATACCAGTTTTCCGCTTTGGAGATTTTTCATAATCTGGAGATACAAAATCCCTATAATTTTCTTTTATATTATCAAAAAGTTTTTCAATAAAATTTTTATCAATAATTATGTTTCCGTATCCAATTGCTGAGTAAAAATCATTAATTGAGGAGAATCTTCCCTTTTTGAATTGTCGAAGGGATTCGAGTATATCATTTTCTTTTAGAACAGCTGGTTTTATATTGTACTTTTCCAATTCCTTTTTCCAAATTTTTCTTCCTATAATAATACTCTTTTCTTTTTCTCTTGATTTAAGCCAGTGTTTTATACTCGTTCTTGCTTTTGAAGTAGCCACAATATTTAACCAGCTTCGATGGGGTCTTCCTGCAGGGGAGGTTACAATCTCCACAATATCTCCTGATTTTAATATTGTTTTTAAAGGAGAAAATTTTCCATTAATTTTTGCTCCAATGCAATGATTTCCAATTTCTGTGTGAATTTTATATGCGAAGTCAATTGGTGTGGAACCAACGGGCAAGGGAATAACTTCTCCTTTCGGTGTAAAAACAAAAATTTCTTCTGAACCTAAATCAGATTTTAAATTTTTAAGGAATTCTTTTGGGTCTTTCTGCCCTTCGTATATTTCAACAAGCTCTCTTAGCCATTTGATTCTTTCGTCATCCATTAAAAGTTCTCCATCTTTATATTTCCAGTGAGCTGCAATACCATTTTCAGCTATTTGGTTCATTTCCTCTGTTCTTATTTGAATCTCAAAGGTGTTTTTTTCAGGAGTTATGATTGTAGTATGAAGAGCCTGATAGAGATTCGGTTTTGGGAGGGCAATATAATCCCGGAATCTACCGGGTATGGGTGTCCATTTCTTATGGATTAAACCTAAAATTGTATAACAATCTTTAACGGTTTTAGTAATTATTCTGAGTGCCATAAAATCAAATACTTGGTCAAATTCAATATCTCTTTTCCTCATCTTATCAAAAATACTGTAAAGTCTTTTTATTCTGTAAAAAATTTTTGCTTCAATATTATTTTCGGCCATTAATTTCTCAAGCTCTTTTTTCATTTTCTTTAATTCTTTTTCGGCTTTTTCTCTTCTTTCTTCTACAAGACTTAAGAGACGGAAATAGTCATCCTGATATAAATACCTAAAAGACAGGTCTTCAAGTTCTGCCTTTATTCTTCCCATGCCCAATCTGTTTGCAATTGGAGCATATATTTCAAGAGTCTCCCTTGCTATCTGTTTTTGTTTTTCTTCGGGTAGAAATTTTAATGTTTGAAGATTATGCAATCTATCAGCAAGTTTTATGAATATAACCCTTAAATCATCAACCATGCCTAAAATTACTTTTCTGATATTTTCCGCCTGATGGTATTCCGGGGAAGTGAATTTAATTTGGCTCATTTTGGTAACACTTTCAACAATTCGGGTTATTTCTTCTCCAAAGATTTCTCTTAATTGTTCTGCTCTGACATCCGTATCTTCTAAAACATCATGAAGAAGACCTGCGGCTAAAGTAATTTCATCCAATTTCATATCAGCTAATAAGTTTGTTACCTCAAGAGGATGGCTTAGATAAGGTTCTCCTGACAAGCGAGTTTGTCCTTTGTGTGCCTTTGCTGAGAATACATACGCTCTTCTCAGTAAATCTATATCTGCTTTTGGATTATAGTTTAAAACCTTTTCTACAATTTCATCAAAACGTATCATCAGATTTAAATATGATTGTTTTCTCTATTCAAGTCAAGTTAATCTCTGGGGAGGAAAATTAAATTACTCTAAATTATTTCTCTTTTTAAAGGCTTTTAATGTATTTTTTAAAAGCATTGCGACTGTAAGAGGACCCACACCTCCAGGCACTGGGGTAAGATAAGAGGCTTTATTTATTACCTCTGGATGGACATCACCAATTATGATATATCCTTTTTTCTCAAATTGTTCTTCCCTTTCTCTATTATCTCCAAATAATTCTTTTATCTTATTTCTGTCGCTCACTCTATTTACACCCACATCCACCACAACAGCGTCTTCTTTCACAAATTCCGATGTTACGAACGCTGGTTTACCAATTGCCACAATTAATATATCAGCTTCAGAGGCTACTTTAGGTAAATTCTTGGTTCTGGAATGACATACTGTAACAGTTGCGTTCTCATTTGTTAACATTGCAGCTAAGGGTTTTCCGACGATAAGACTTCTACCAATTACAACTACCCTTGCACCCTCGAGAGGAATATTTTTCGATTTTAGAAGTTCAATTATACCAAGAGGGGTGCATGCCCTTAATCCTTCTTCATTGTGAAGAATTCTTCCAAGATTATAAGGATGGAATCCATCCACATCCTTTTCAGGAGAAATCGCACAAATTACCTGAAAAGTATTTAAATGGGAAGGCAGAGGAAGTTGAACTAAAATTCCATCCACTTCAGGATTTTCATTAAGTTCATCAATTTTCTTTATCAAGTCATTGAGTGAGGTATTTTCCGGTAAATAATAAATTTCAGAGGAAATCCCAAGCCTCTCACAATTTTTTGCCTTTGTCGAGAGATAAATTTTAGAGGCAGGATTTTCTCCTACAAGAATACCGACCAATTTAGGAACTTTCTGAATTTTTTTACGATAATATAAAACTTCCTCCTTTATTTCCTCTTTAATCTTCTCTGCTAATGTTCTTCCTTCTAACCACTCTCCCATATTTCCTCCATGCTAATATTAACCGTGGATTTCTGGTAAGTCAATAAAAAATTTTAGTATTTTTTATTTTATCTTTTTTAATTTTTTTCTTGCGTTTTCATTGGTCGGGTCAGCTTTGAGAGCTTTTTCATAATAATAACGAGCTTTTTTTAGATAAATTTCAGCTATTCCATAATAAAAACTTGATTCCTTAGGAAACAGTTCACTCGCGATTTTGAAAAGCGCCATGGCTTCATCTAATTTTTTATACATCAGAAAATCATAGGCGTAACGATTTATAAATCTTGGACTAATAGCTAATCTGTCTGTTTTTGCCTGCATGGCTTTTTTATAAAATTCTCGTGATTTATTTAAATCTCCAAGACATAAATAAGTATTTGCTAAATAAACCAGAGGAATAGCTGATTCTGGATATAATTTGTGTGTGAATTCAGCAATTTCAATGGCTTTTTTCTCATTTCCGGTTAAATAGAAGTATTTTATTGTTTCTCC
>CAZWBN010000144.1:3645-4999 GCA_964632095.1 uncultured Clostridia bacterium
GGATGTCTACCATCCAGAATTTTTTTATATGTTTCTCCATAATTGGAATGGATTGCTTCGGGATTTACATATTTATTAAAATAAGCAAAAGCCTGTTTCAGAACATTATAATCTGAACAGAGAGGTTTTCTGTATTTATCAAAATAACTGAGTCCATAATTAAAGGTATCCCGGATTCCTCTATATATAGCGTCATCTACTTTATTTCCTGTATAAACTCTCATATTCCATGCCTCATCAAAAAGAATCTGGAATAGACGATGGGAATAAATATGTAAATTTCCTCCTTCAAGATTGTAAGCTACTGCAATAGCAAAATTCATGGTCGGAAATCTGACAAGAAGAGTTCTTGTTTCAGGTTGACCTCCTGTATGATAGGCTTGAAAGCGTCCATTAACTGGAACAATTCTCCATCCCATTCCATAATCTGTAAATCTTCCATCCCTTGTAGCCATTGATGTTTCCATTAAGTCGATACTTTGTTTTGAAAGAATTTTTCCTGAATGAAGTCCTTTTGCATATTTCAATAAATCAACAACTGTGGAACGAGTTCCTCCAGCTGCAAATCTGCTGCTTATATCCACAAATTCTGAGTTTTTAATTTCACCATCAACTATTCTATAGCCTTTTGCCCTATGAGGAATAATCTCATCCGGATTATCCATATATGTGTTTGTCATACCAAGAGGTCCCCATATATGTTCTTTCATGTAATCTCCATAGGGTTGTTTTGATGCGCTTTCAATAACCGCTCCAAGAAGGTTATATCCATAGCTTGAATAATTATATTTTGTCCCTGGTTCCGCAACTAAATCAAAATTAGCAAAAATTTCAATCGCTTCTCGAGTATCTTTATGTACTTTAATATGTCCTTCTACATCATAGTCTTTATAATGACTTATTCCTCCAAGATGTCCAAGAAGCTGTCTTATCGTTATAGTCCATCTTTTCCATGGAAAATAAGGAACATAGGTCTGCACTTCAGCATCTAAGTCAATTTTTCCCTTCTCAACAAGTTGAAGAATTGCAACTGCTGTCATTGACTTTGTATTGGATGCGAGTCGATAAGCTGTTTTTTCTGTTGCTGGGACTTTATTCTCAAGGTCTGCATATCCAAATCCTCTTGCCCATATAAAATCGTCTTTAATAAATCCAATTGATAACCCAGGAATTCTGTCAACTTTAATCTGTTTCTTAACAAAATCCTCTATGCATTTAATTTTTTCAGCGTATTTAAAATTTTGAGCAGGTAAATATTGAAATGAAAGAAACAGGACTAATAATAAACACCAATAAAGCCTTTTAAGTAGATTTCTCATTTTTTACCTCCAAATTTTATCTTGAAGGTTTATTT
>CAZWBN010000145.1:0-4991 GCA_964632095.1 uncultured Clostridia bacterium
TAACATCTATTATTCCCTTAATATGTCCATTGACATATTACCGAACGACTTTTTACTCTTATTCTGCAAAAATAAACTCCAATTTTCATTACTATTTTCTATCTTCAGAAAGAAACTGAGCAGCTGTTAAAGCGTATATTTTTGCAGCGTCTATTAACTTTTGAATCTCAATGTACTCATTTGGCGAATGAGCAAGTTTTGCATCTCCCCCTCCACAAATTACCATTGGTATCTTTAATTGGGGAACAAAAATTGCTCCATCAGTAAAATAGCTTGCTCCTCGAAGTTTAACTTTCTTTTTAGTAATTTTTTTTGCGATTTTAAAAATTGTCTTTACTATTAACTCATCTTTTGAAGTCTCTATAGGAGGACGATTATTAATGATATTAATTTGTCCTTTTATTTTTTCTTTCATGAAGATATTTCTAAATTGTTTGAGAATCTCTTCATGACTCTGGCCGGGAATAGTTCGAATATCCACTGTAATTTTGCAACGATCAGGAACAATATTAATTTTTACTCCTCCCTCAATTGTAGTAATACATATTGTTGACTCACCAAGCAATGGATGTTTCCTATCTTCTATTTTTATTTTGTCAATTCGATTAAGGAGTTGATTCATCTTCATTATTGCATTAATTCCCAAATGAGGAGTCGAACCGTGCGCGGTTTTCCCGGAAGTTATTATTTCTAGCCAAAAAGCACCTTTCTCTGCAATAACAACATCTAAGTTAGTAGGCTCTCCTATTAATACGGCACTGACCTTCTTAAGCCATTCATCTTTTATTAGAGCTTTTGCACCAAGTTGACCGACTTCTTCATCAGCTGTGCCTGCTATTATAAGGTCTCCATCTAATTGTATTTTCGACTTTATTAGAGCATCTGCTGCAATTATCATGGCAGCTAACATACCTTTCATATCTGAAGCGCCACACCCATAAATTTTGTTTTCTATAATTTCGCCCGAGAAAGGATTATATTTCCAATTCTCCTTTCCTGGTGGTACTGTATCTAAATGCCCACTAAATAACAATGCAATTTGCCTGTCTCTATTAGCTCCCTTAATCCGTCCCAAAACATTAGCTCGTTTTTCATTAATTGAGATCAATTTAGTTTCTAACCCAATTTCTTTCATCTTCTCGTTAATTACCTCAGCTATAATCCTCTCTTCTCCAGGAGGATTAGTACTTTGAATTTGAATTAATTTTTGCGTAAATTCAATAAGTGTTCTTTCGTCAATATATTGCAATATTTTCTCTTCTTGCATGATACCCTCCCGCTTTTTATTTCTAATTTCATTATTCTTCTCTTGAAATTTTTTCAAAAAACTTTGAAACAACATTTTGTGGGTCAGGGTTTGTAGTAATACTAACTATTAAAAATATTAGAAAATTTATGCATAATCCCCAAAACCCAGCATGTATACCTAAAGGATGTTTCAAATTTCCCGAGGAGAAAGTAAATATTCCAGTAATAACTAATCCCACAATTAAGCCAGCAAGAACTCCCTTTGTATTAGCTCTCGGCCAAAACAATGCGCCCACAACTGCTGGAAGAAATTGCGATATTCCGCCATAAGCCATTAGTAAAATGTAAACTAAAGTTGCAGGAGTCTTTAAAGCAAAAATATAAGCTAAGGCGCTAAAAAATAGTACAGCAAATCTTGTTATATTGGTAACTACGTTAGGTGACGCTTTTGGATTTACATACCTACAATAAATATCCTTACCCGTCATAGAAGCAATACTGTGAATTACAGTAGACCCTGTAGACATGGCAGCAGCCATTGCCCCTGCACAGACTATACCAAAGAACCATAATGATGTATGCTCCCGGAGAACTTCTATGAGAACTTCATCTGCTTTTATAGTTTTTGTGACTAATAATATTCCTGCTAATCCTATTATAGTTACGGCAACATTTAATATTCCTTGAAAAGGAGTTAAGGCAGCTGTTAATTTTGCAGTCTTTACTGACTTTGCAGTATAAAATCTTTGAAATATATGAGGCCACATACAACCCCCTAAAACAGTTAGCAATACACTACTTGCAAACATTGCAATAGACATAGGCTCTCCGCGACCAGGAAGAGTTAGAGCCTCTGGATAGCTCTTTTCTAATGCTACAAACATTTTATGTAAACTGCCAAATTGGGTCCATACTATATATACAGCTGCACCTAATGCACTTGTGAACATTAAAATACCTTGAAGAAGAGTTGTCCACCCCACGCCCCTCATTCCACTTGTAAACACATATATGCATACAACTCCAAAAGCAATAAATGCTCCCATATTGAAACCTATTATTCCTCCTGTAGCGACCTTGAAAATATACCCCGATCCCATCATTTGTAAACCTACATAAGGAATCATACTTATATATGAAACAAGCACCATTATAATAGGTATTAAATTGTTCTTATATCTATCAGCTATCAAATCAATTTGAGTAAGATAAGAATATTTTTCCCCTAATGCCCGAACTTTTGGAAGTAATACATAAAGCATAATAGGGTATGATGCACAGTAAATAATTATATAAAAACTTGGTGCTCCTCTTGAAAATGCCCATCCAGGTCCTCCTAAAAAGGCAAAAGCACTTAACCATCCAGCTGCAAGTGTAAACCATAAGATTATCAATCCAAAACCTTTAGAAGCTACAAAATACTCTTCTATATTTAAAGTCTCTTTTCTTTTTGCGGCTAATCCCACAATTAAATTTAAAGCCAGCCATCCGAAAATTATTATTACAGTGATATTCATTTCCTGCTCCTCCTACTCCTTTTAACTTCCTCTTTAATATATAAATAGATTAAACCCGCAGGTATAATAACAAGTGACCAAAGGATGCTCCAAAATAGCAGAAAAGGCATTCCTAAGATATAAGGATGAATTCTATTAGCAAATAATATTCCTGGAAAAGATACCATAGCTAAACATATTATGAAATAGATAGCCATTACTTTCTGGTAAGATATTTTTGAGAAAATTTTTGAAATATATCGTCTCATTGTCTTCTCCTTTAGAAGGGGTGGAGGAAGTTTCACAATAATTATTTTTTATTTTGTAAAATGATAGACAAGGTATTCTAAATCTTTTTTTAAGGTCATCCCATCCATTGCTTTTTCCCAAGTTGGCCCCATATTTATTCTCCAGTAATTATATTGCCAATCATATAAAGGATCCATCACATTTTTGGGGGTCACCTTCTTCAATTTAGATAGCATTGTAGTTAAAATAGACTCGGTTTCTTTCTTCCAAGAGTCTATGGTTCTAACAAGTTCCATTGCTTTTGAAGTACCTATTCTCTCTGCTTCATCATACCAATTTTCAAAATAATCTGCATATTCATTTATCATTTTCAATATATCTCTAGTGTAAATTAAGTAATAGCCAGCGTTAGATTGTCTGTCAAGATTTCTCTTCCTTAAAAGGGATGTAATATAATTAATCCCCTCCTGAGCTTTGTTTTTGATATTTCTCATCTCTATTTCTTTTTTTGTCTCAACTTTTACTTTAGACGATTTTTTTTCAATATCGTCTAAACTAATCGCCTTTGCTATTCTAATTTGGGTTTTGCTGCCTGAGGTAGTCCACAGAATAGACTTATAAATAACATAATAGCCTGAATCATATTTTCCAAATGGATTCATACTATTAGAAGCCTCTGGATGACATCCATAAACCATTACTTTGCCTTCTCCTGGTCTTTGACTCGCTACATATAATGCTTTACCTGCATCAGTTAAAATATCTCTCCAAGTTTCCACCCCCTCTTTAGTAGACCAATCATGATTTAGCTCATAAACTTTGAGGTATCGAGGATCTTTTGGATCCCAAATTTCCGGAGGATAATTAGCGTTAAAATGGTACCTTTCTTCAACTACATTTCTAAATGTAGCTAATGCTTTAGCATATTTTCCAACTTTCATCACTGGCCCATTCCAATATATATTCTCAAAATAAGGTGGTAAACCCCACATTACAGGGTGATCTGGTTCCTCATTTTTTAGAATAACAGGTCCCTGTCCTGCAAGAGGACTCGCCCATAATACGCTTGTATCATGCTTAGTGACATTTCTTGATTTGCTTTGTCTACCATAAAAATTCCATGTAGCATCATCCCATGCATCGGCAATTCCTGATCCAACATTATATCCCTTTGGAGTAAATGTTTTTTCGCCTGTTATATACCCTCTTCGCCCATTTATTGTAACACAAAATGGAAAATCTCCCTTTTTAGCGGGGTCAGAAGGATAAGATTCTCTATATACTGACATCATGGCCCCCCAGCAAGAACCTATGTAATTTCCTCCCTCTTTTACAAATCTTCTTAGTGCTTTATTATATTCTTCTGGAACGATTCCCCAGCCACCATGTTCAATTATAAGATTGTGTTTAGCTGGGTCAATATATTTACCATCTTCTTGATAGATATGATCCCATGGGACCTCACCCTCAAGCAAACAATCGTAATACCACCATCCGCAAGAAGCCCAACTTTGTGCACTCACAAGTATTTTTGGATAATTCAGAGGAATAACCCTTAGCGTTACAGACTCGGTGAGCCCTTTTACTATTGCATTTCTTTTTGAAGCAAGATCAAGCATAGAGAAAAGATAACTTAATCTCTCTTTTGAGTAATTCTTAATAGGGATGATGAAATCTCCTCTGTTTAATTTTACTTCTTTTATCTCTCCCGTCTTTATGCATAGAGTAGATACTTCTTCTCCCTTTGCTACCCAGTAAACTTTAAAGTTATTTCTCAATAGATCCATTACAACTTTAAAATTAGCAAAATGGTGAGTATAATCTGGCAAAGTAGGTTCAAACAGAGGATTCAAAAGGACAAAAGCGGTGATTTTTGATCCATTAGCTGAACTTTTAACTGTAGTTGCTGATATAATAACCCAACTTATAACTATCAGGCAGATCAAACCAATTGATAATTTTTTAAACTTCATTTTAACACCTCCCATTACTTAAAAA
>CAZWBN010000146.1:0-4958 GCA_964632095.1 uncultured Clostridia bacterium
TACGAAGAAATTATCAAAAAGTTTACTCGAAAACTACACTTGGTAAAGACATGCTATAATTGGCATTTGCAAATTTGAATTCTGAAACAAGCAATCAGCAAATAATATTAAAAAATAATATTTCTTTTGTCGCATTTTAAACCCCTTTACTTCAAAATAAAAATTCAATTACACTTGTAAATTATTAATTATTACTTGACATTGAACATTTGGAAAGTTTGATGTATTATTTCTACAGAAGGGATGAAACTTAAAGTCATATGTTATTCGGGATATAAGAGGGAAGAAACTCCAAGAGCAATTATAATTGATGATACGGAATATTTGATAAATGAGATTATTAGAAGGGAAAGGGTTGAGGACATAAATACAGGAGAGAGAGAAAACATTTACTGGTGTAAAATTGACGATAGAATAATAAAATTATCAAAATCATTATCCTCGGAAGAATGGAGAATAAAAAATGAGTGAGAAAAATAAGGAATTAGCATACATTTTTTCGAAAATTGCTGATGCCCTTGAATTAAAGGGAGAATCAAGTTTCCGAATTATTGCTTATCGAAAAGCTGCAAGAGTATTGGAAGATTTGACAGAAGATATTGAAGCAATTGCTAAAAAAGGAAAATTGCGAGAAATTCCAAGTGTTGGAGAGGGAATTGCAAAGAAAATAGATGAGTATTTAAAAACAGGTAAAATGAAAAAGTATGAGGAAGCTCTCTCTGGAATTCCAGAGGGCTTACTTGAACTTCTGGAAATTCAAAATTTGGGAGCTAAAACCATCAGCCTCGCTCATAAAGAACTTGGAGTTAAAAACCTTAATGATTTAAAAAGGGTAATTGAAGATGGCTCATTAGCCAAACTTTTCGGGATGGGGGAAAAGAAAGTTGAGAATATTAAGAAAGGTATAGAGATTTATGAACAGGCTCATGAGCGGATTCCAATTTATGAAGCTCTGACAATTGTGGAAGATGTCATCGAATATCTAAAAAATGCTCCTGGAATCAGTCAGATTTCTCCTGCTGGTTCGTTGAGAAGAATGAAAGAAACAGTCGGAGATATTGATATTCTTGCTACTGGAAAAAATGGAAGGGAAATAATTGAATTTTTTACAAAATATCCAAATGTCGACCGGGTTCTTGCCTCAGGAAAAACTAAAGGTTCAATAATGGTTAAAACAGAGAAAGGAAAAAAGCAGGTTGATTTAAGAATTGTGGACGAAGACTGTTATGGAGCTGCTCTTCAGTATTTTACAGGTTCTAAAGCTCATAATATAAGACTCAGGTCAATGGCAAAGGAGAAAGGTCTAAAAATTTCAGAATATGGAGTTTTTCAAGACAATGAGAAGATTGCAGGCAGAACAGAAGAAGAAATATATAAAATCTTGAATTTACCTTGGATTCCTCCTGAAATAAGGGAAGATAGGGGTGAAATAGAATGTGCCCTGGAAAATCAGCTACCGGATTTAATTGATTATACAGATATAAAGGGCGACTTGCATGTTCATTCAAATTACAGTGACGGACATTCAACAATTGAGGAAATCGCTAAACATGCAAAATCTCTTGGCTACGAATATATTGCAATTTGTGACCATTCTCAATCCGTTAAATATGCACATGGCTTAACAGAAGATAGACTAAAAAGACAAATAGAGGAAATAGATAAATTAAATGAGAAAATAACGGGTATTAAAATTTTGAAAGGAATAGAGGTTGATATACTCCCAGATGGAAAGCTCGATTTTCCGGATAAACTCCTTGCCCAACTCGATTATGTTGTTGCATCTATTCATATAGGTTTTAAAAAGAATGTCACTGAGAGAATGCTTTTAGCTCTTGAAAATCCCTATGTTCATACTCTTGCACATCCTACAGGAAGATTGATTTCAAAAAGAGAAGGATATGATGTCGATTTAGATAAAGTCTTTGAGGCAGCTTTGAAAAATAATAAATTTCTGGAATTAAATGCTTATTATGATAGGTTAGACCTGAATGAAATAAATTTAAGAAAAGCAAAAGAAATGGGGATAAAAATCGCCATTGGAACTGATGCTCATCATATTGGTGGAATGAGAATGATGCGTTTCGGGGTTGGAATTGCCCGCCGTGGCTGGTTAGAGAGAAAAGATGTGATTAATTGTTTAAGCTTACAAAATTTAAGGAAATTACTATCAAGATAAAGCTATTAAGACAGCTATTATAAGGATTCCTATATAAAATCTTTTATTTTTTATCTTTTCAGGATAATTTACACTAAATATTTTAGCAACGTCACCTTTAAAAAAAGAATTTTTTATGCTAATATGCTTTCTCAAAAATTGATGAAAAAGCCAAAAATTCTGAAGAAAGGTGATGTAATAGGAATTTTTGCTCCTGCAAGTCCAGTTAAAAGAGAATTTTTTGAAAAAGGAATAAATAAACTCAAAGAACTCGGTTTTGAAGTAAAATACTCTCAAAATATTTTTCAAAAGGAAAAATTTTTAGCAGGTAATGATAAAAAAAGAGCAAAAGAATTTATTGAGCTTTTAAAAGATGAAAAAATAAAAGCTCTAATCGGGGCGCGGGGAGGTTATGGTTCTATAAGATTAATCCCTTTTCTTGAAGAAATTAATTTCAGTCAAATGAAACCAAAGATATTAATTGGCTCAAGTGATTTAACTTATCTGCTTCTTTATTTTAATCAGAAATATAAATGGGTAGTCTTTTATGGACCAATGGCATCTTCATCTATTGCAAAGGATAATTACGATAAGAAATCATTCATCCATGTTTTAACCCAACCCACTCCTTTATCTCCTTTGATCTGTGGTAAAGTAATAAAACCCGGCAAAACAACAGGAATTCTCACTGGAGGATGTCTTTCTCTAATCTGTTCTACACTCGGAACTCCGTATGAAATAGAAACCTCGGAAAAAATTTTAATTTTAGAGGACTACCAAGAGAAATCATATCGAATAGACCGTTATTTATGGCAGCTCAAACTTGCAGGAAAGTTTGAAAAAATCAAGGGAATTATTTTTGGAGAAATGAAAGAATGTATCCAGCATCCCGAACAGGGCTATATACTTGAAGATATAATAAAAGATTTCTTTAAAGAATATAATTTTCCTATTCTTTACGGCTTTCCTTTTGGTCATAGTGAGAAATCTTTCACATTACCTCTGGGAATTAAAGCTGAAATTGACACATCTTTACCTGGAATAAAATTTTTAGAAGAAGCTACATCAAATTAAAAAATGAAAATTCATCTTCTTGGAGTTTGTGGAACTGGCATGTCTGCACTGGCTGGATTATTTAAAGAGAGAGGGTACACTATTACTGGCTCTGATGAAAATTTTTATCCTCCAATCAGTGAACTCCTCCAGAGACTTGATATTAAACTTTTAAAAGGTTATAAACCTGAAAATATTCCATCAGATGTTGATCTTGTAATTATAGGAAATGTAATTTCAAGAGGTAATCCAGAAGTTGAGTATGTTTTAAACAAAAATATTCCCTTTATTTCAATGCCAGAAGCTCTATATGACTTTTTTATTAAAAAGAATATTTCAATCGTTATTGCAGGAACTCACGGAAAAACAACAACCACCGGGCTTGTTGCATGGGGGCTGGAAGTAATCGGTAAAAGACCTTCTTTTGTGTCAGGAGGTATAATTAAAAATTTTGGAAAGAATTATCAACTCGGAAAAAAAGGCTATTTTGTAGTAGAAGGAGATGAATATGAAACTTCCTTTTTCGATAAAGGTCCAAAATTTCTTCATTACTTTCCTCGCTATTTAATACTAAATGCTATTGAATATGACCATGCAGATATTTTCCCTTCTCGTAAAGACTATTTACTTGCATTTGAAAGACTTATAAATATAATTCCTGAGAAAGGTCTTATAATTTATAATGCTGAAAGTCCTCTAACTCGAAAAGTTATAAAAAAAGCATGGTGTGAAACCCAGAGTTTTGGTTTTTCTTCAAGATGCACTTGGCAAGCAACCAATATTTCTTATAAAAATAATTTCACGCATTTCACTATCTTAAGAAAAGGGAAATTTTTTGGAGAATTTAAAATTCCTTTAATTGGAGATTTCAATATTTTAAATACCCTCGCTTCAGTTGCTCTCCTTTACAATCTCGGCTATTATTACTGGCAGATTCAAAAAGCATTATCTACTTTTCAGGGTATAAGGAAAAGGCTTGAAAAAATCATAGAAAATAAGGGAATTATTCTGTATGATGATTTTGCTCATCATCCCACTGCTATAGAAAAAGTTATTAATGCACTGAGAACTCAGTATCCGGATAGAAGAATCTGGGCTATTCTCGAGCCAAGATCGTGGAGCATGAGAAGGAATGTATTTCAAAATATTCTTCCATTTTCATTTAAAGAAGCGAATAAAGTTATAATCTCACAAGTTTACAAAAGAGAAAAAATTCCTTCCTCTCAAAGACTTAATGAAAAAAAGCTTGTGGAAGATATTAAAAAACAAAATATCTCTGCTTTTTTTATCCCTGATGTTAATGAAATTTTAGATTTTTTAAAAAGGAATATTAAAAATGATGATATTATTGTTGTAATGTCCAATGGATATTTTGAAAATTTAACCTTTAGATTAAAGGGATTAATTGAATCTTTATAGGAATCACTTATCCTTCTCTTAAAATCTCATATAATTTCTTTGCATAATTTCTGCTTCTCTCATCTTCGGCAATAATCTCAATTTTATCTGGAGAGTTAACTCCAAGACCAAGTTCCACTGCTCTTGCTATCTGTTCCTGTTCAAAAATCTTTTTTCCCATTATGGCTTCATTACTCCCGACTTCCTTTAATACAGCAAGACCAACAGCATCTACAGCTATTCTATCCGTTCCAGCAAGGAAAACATTCGTTTGTTTTCTCTTCCCAAAAGAAAGTCATCCGTACATACCAAGGCAACTTTAGCTGACGAGGAAATATTTTCTTCTGTT
>CAZWBN010000147.1:0-4930 GCA_964632095.1 uncultured Clostridia bacterium
ATTGAATTTATTGCTGGGAAAGAACATTTTTTTAATTTTAAGTCTTTTATTAAAAATGGAGGTTTATATCCTCTCATTGATAAACTGGGGTTGAAAATTGAAGAAAAATATTTTTTTATGAATAAAGCTGTGGTGTTGTTAAAGATTGGCTGATTATTTCTTTCTTAAATTTTCTATTAATTTTCTAACTTCTTTTTCCTTTTCTTTTCCATATTCAAGATATTTTTCCAAATTCTTTATTGCTCTTTTCTTATCTCCAAGACTGATATAAAGTTTTCCTAATCGATAATAACAATAAGCTTCAGTTGGAGCCATTTTAATGGCTTCATGATAATATTTAACTGCTTTTTCTATTTCTCCTATTTGAGAGTACAAATCCCCCAGTGAAATATACGCCATCAAAGAAGGTCCTTTTTTTACAACAATAACATTTACTCTCAAACCCGATTTCGAACCTTTAACTGCTGTTTTTTTCCTTTCTTTTTTGTCATATTTTATAGCTTTTTTAAATTCTTCCTCTGCCTTTTGAAAATCTTTTAGGATAAAATACACACACCCTAAATTGTAATGCCCAATTGCATCTTCTTTGTCAATCTCAATTACTTTTTTAAAGGCTAAAAGAGCTCGTTTGAAATCTCCTTTTCTGAAATAAATATTTCCAAGAAGATCATATGCCCTTAAAAAGTTATTCCCTTTCTCCAGAGCCAGTTCAAAATTCCATCCCAAAACGGAAAAATCATTTATGGTTGCCCCAAGAGCATATTTCTCCGCCTCTGAATAATTTTTAATATTGAAATACATTAATCCGAGGTTATAATTTATTTCTAAAGAATGCGGGTCTATTTCCAGCGCTTTCTTAAGTTTTATAATTGCTTCTGATATTCTTCCTCTTCCTAATAGCTCAATAGCAATGTTATTTATATTCTGTAAAACATATTTTCTATCGTTTTTTAATTGGTAATAATATTTAATATCTGGATTCTCTATAAAATCTTTAATGAGCTTTAAATATTCTGGACAACTTTTAGATTTAAAATTTTCACAACATTTAATATAAGATTTTATTTTCTCATTTTCTGGAGCAATTTTAAGAAATTCTATAAAATACGCTTTTGCTGTTTCAAAATTCTGAAGATTGTAATTTAAAAAACCTAAATTTAAAAGAGCATCCCTAAAATTGTATTTCATGTTTAAAGCTTCACTTAGACATTTAATAGAAAAATAAATTTCTCCTTCTTTATAACTTCTTAAGGCTTCCATAAAAAGAAATTCAGGCTGACTTCCACATACTCCTACTGCTTCTTTAAGAGTTCTTTTAAATTCTAATAATTTATTTTGTGTGAGATAAATGTCAAGAAGCTGAGCATAACAAGAAACTGAATTATATCCTCTATAAAGTGCTTTTTTAAAACATTTTTCTGCTTCTTTTAAAATTTTTCTTTTTTTGAAATAAATTCCTAAAATAAAAAATCTAAGACCCGAATTTAAATTTTTATTTTCTGTTTTTATCTCAACATTATATTTTTCAAAATAGTGAAATATTTCATTCTCTTTCCCCCCTTTATATAAAATAAAAAATAAAAGCTCTATCGCATCCTCATTTTTCGGAAATAGTGACAGCTCTTCTTCAAGAAAATCAATTGATTTTTTATACATAGATGGCAATCTGGTCTGTTCCCAGAGTTTAAAATAACTATACGCAATATTTTTTCTTATATTTTCTTGATAAGGATTTTCTTTTAAGCTTTTTAAATAATAATCAATTGCAGGTCCATATTCTTTCATATCAAGAAAAAGACTTGCTTTCTGGAAATTGGCGCTTTCCCTTGAATAAGAATTAATGGTGAATACAAATAAAAAAATAAGAAAAGATAAATAATATAGAAATCTTTTAGAAATCATTTTTTCCTTTTTTCCACCAGTTCATAGAGTAGAGGAATTAAAATCAAGGTTAAAAATGTAGCCAATAGCAAGCCTCCAATTACTGAAATAGCCAAGGGCTTTTGCAGCTCTGAGCCTGGTCCAAGTCCTATTGCCATTGGCAAAAGTCCAAAAGCGGTTGTAACTGTGGTCATAAGAATTGGTCTTAATCTTATCCGGCTTGCTTCTTTAACAGCCTCCCTTAAGGATAATCCCCTTTTTCTCAATTGATTGGTATAATCAATTTTAACAATAGCATCATTGACTACAATACCTGCAAGAACGACCATTCCTATAATTGAAATCACATTTATAGTTTGACGAGTTAAAATAAGTGCCCATATAGAACCTGTAAGACCCATGGGTAAAGTAAACATTATTAAGAATGGATGAATTAAAGACTCAAATTGAGCAGCCATAATCATATAAACAAGGAATGCTGCTAAAATGAAAGCAAAAATCAAACTTTTAAAAGATTTTTGGATTTCCTCTTGTTCCCCTCCGAAAGCGATGTTATAGTTTGGAGGCAATAATATTTTATTTATTTTATTTTTAATTTCTGGAATAACTTCACTTATTTTTCTTCCAGCTAAATTTGCAGTCACTGAGATTATCCTTTGCTGATTTTCTCTTCTGATTTCCTCTGGACCCCGAATAACTTCATAAGAAACTAAATCTCTAAGAGGAATTAAAGTTTTATTGAAAACAAAATTCTTCTCTAATATATCATTAATTTCATCAATTGATTCTTTCTCCATTCTTACTAAAATATCATACTTTCTTTCGAATTCTTTAAATTGAGAAGCTTTTCTCCCTCTTACAGAATTAACTATAAAATTACCAACCTCTGCTGAAGATAACCCGTATCTTTCCAGTGAGTCCTTTTTCAATTTTATTAAAAATTGTGGTTTTCCTTTTTTATAAGAGGTGCTTAAGTCTGTTAAGCCATTAATGCCTTTTAGTTCCATAATTAATTGATTTGCAATTGAATTTAATTTAGTCAAATCGTCTCCCTTTATTTTTAGGCTCAACTCTTTACCGCCAATTGCAAGCATTTCAGATAAGGCTGTCTGTTCTTGAATTATTGAATAAGTTAGTTCTGGGAATCTATTTAGTCTTTTTCTTAATTCGTTTGTAACTCTGGGAACATCTGAATTATGAGTAAGTCTGCAGAAAATTTTTGCAGAATTGACAGAAACTCGTGGGTCATAAGCCTGCATACCTGTTACAATTCCAATTTGGGAAAAAATTGTTTCTACAGAACTCTCGCTCTTTAACCAGTTCTCAATGATTGAAACAATTTCTTCTGTTTGTTCCAATGAAAAATCCACAGGTGTGGTTAAATTTATTTCAAATGAATTAGTTTTTGGTTTGGGCATTAATTCTCTTCCTATCTGGCTACCAGCTAATAGGGTTATTATAAGGAAAAGAAAAGAAGCTGCTAAAACTTTACCTTTATTCTCAAGGCTCCAGCCAAGGAATTTATGGTAAATTTCAGCAAATCTGGAGTAAATTTTGTTAAATGTATTGAAAACAAATCTTATTATTGGTCTAAAAGGGATAATAATATAATGGAAAATTAATAAAACCAGTTGAATTGAATATGAAATTAAAAAATCTATAATAAAATAAATTCCTTTAAATACCCATCTCATAATCCATAAAAAACCATAATAGGGGAGAAGGAAAATTTTCATTTTGGCTTTTCTAATTTCTTTTCCATCCTCTTTTTTCTTTTTCTCCTTAATTTCAAATTTGAATTCCCTTGAAGCTAACATTGGAAGAAGTGCAAGAGAAACAAAAAGAGAACACAAAAGGGAAAATGTTACTGTAAGAGCTTGGTCTTTAAATAATTGGCCTGCAACCCCATGGACATAAATCACTGGAAGGAACACAGAAATAGTGGTTAATGTAGAGGCTGTAACAGCCATTCCAACTTCTTTCGTCCCTATATAAGCTGCTTCTCTGTAATTTTTGTTTTCCCTTTGATGTCTGAATATGCTTTCAGAAACAACTATTGAGCAGTCTACAAGCATTCCAACTCCCAAGGCAAGTCCTCCGAGAGACATGATATTCAATGATATATTACTGAAATAAAGAATGTTAAAGGTTGCAATAATTGATATCGGGATTGAGATAGCAATAATTATTGGAGTTTTTATATCCTGAAGGAATAGGAAAAGCACAAGAAAAGCGAGAATGGCTCCAATTATAATTGAATTTAGAACAGAATTTATAGAATTTTCAATAAACTCCGCCTGTTCTGTTATAATTTTTAAACTTATTTGAGGATTTTCTTTTCTTATTTGTTGTAGTATTTCTTTTGTCTTTTTTGTCACTTTTACCGTATTTGCCCCCGATTCCTTATAAACCAGTAAACCGATACTCTCTTTTCCATTTAATTTAGTTAATCCAATCCTCTCTTTTATTGAATCTTTAATATGGGCAATATCTTTTAATCTTATTATTCCTCCTGGAATTGCTTTTATAGGGATATTACCTATTTCGTTTATAGATTCAAATTCTCCAACAATTCTGATTGCATATTTAAACCTTCCCTTTCTGATTGTTCCTCCCTGCAAGTTTTTATTTAAAGCATCTATTTTACTTGCAATTTCATCTATTGAAAGCTGATAGAGGGATAGAAGTTCAGGTTTAATTTCAACTTGAATTTCTCTCTCAACCCCTCCTGCTATTTCAACAGATGCAATTCCTTCAATCTGTTCAAGTCGGGGCTTTATAAGTTCTTCAGCAAATTCTTTCAATTCCACAAGACTTCTCTCCCCAGATAGGGCTAATATCATGATAGGCTTACTTTGAGGGTCAAGAAGAATTATTGTCGGTCTACCTGCATCCTCGGGCAAATTATATCGGGCATTATCCAATTTTTCTCTTGTGTGTAAGATGGCAAAATCCATATCTGTACCCCAGTCGAACTCAAGGGTCATAAAAGAGACTCCTTCTTTTGAAATGGATTCCACTTTTCTTAAACCCGGTATTGTACTAACAA
>CAZWBN010000148.1:0-4918 GCA_964632095.1 uncultured Clostridia bacterium
AGAAAAAAATCTATTTTAAAATTCTATCGGAATTTTGGGTCTAACGCGAATATTTTACATTACCGTTATATTTATGATATTCTTTCTCAAAAATGGATAAAAAATTTATAGCAATTTTTGTTCTTCTTATTTTAATTCCTTTCGGTTTTCTTTCTTACTTTATTTTTAGAATCATATATTATCAAGAGGAATTAGAAAAAAGGAGAATTTATAATCAGCAAAAAATTTTAGTTGAGCAAATTCATAACAATTTTAGACAGCAAATTATTAATAAATATAGATATTTCTATGAATTATCTAATAAAATTGATATAAATTTTTCTTCCTTAATGAAGAAGAGTTTAGAAAATAGAAGAAATGGAATTAAAATAATTTTTTTCATGAATACAAGTGGACAACTCATTTTCCCTAATTATGTGGATTTTGAAAAGAGTAGCGAAATATTTCAGCCGTTTACAAATGAATTCAATAAAATTATGAGAGAAATAAAGGAACTTGAGAGAAAAGAAGATTATAGAAATGGAATACTAAAATGTGAGAGATTTATTAAACAATATAATAATAAATTTCCAGCCTTTTATATTGCTCAATTAAAATATGAAGTTGCAAAATTCTACTTTAAATTAAAAAAATTTCAAAAAGCGATTTCTATTTCTCGTGAAATTTCTTCCAGATACTCGTATTTATTAAACAATGACGGAATTCCATTTCTCTTTTTAACTTCACTTTTAATAGGAAAAAGTCTTATTGAAATGAATAAATCTGAAGAAGCAGTAAAAATTTTTTCAGATGCTCTTGATTCTTTTTGGAATGGAGAACTAATTTTAACTAATACATGTTCGGTTTTGCTTAAAGAATTAAAAGGAATATTGGAGGAAATAAAAGCTTCTGAATCTTTAATATACAAAGTTGATTTTCTTATTAATGAAGTTTCTTTTGGAAAGATATTTTTTTCTAAAATAGAAAAAGCATTGAGCAGATACTTGACTTCTCCATCTCAGGAAGTGGAATTTTTGATAAGTGACCCGGGAGAACCTCAGGCTTTGGTCCTTTATTTTCCTTTAGAAAGAGGAAATATAAAAGGTTTGATTGGTTTTGAGTATGACCTGAACCAGATAGTTGAAGAGTTAATTAATAATATAAAAAGTGAGGATTTATATATTGAAGTAGGAGAGGAGAGAAGAAATTTAAAGAGTAAATTAATTCACGCTGAAATCTTAAGCCCCCTTTCACCCAGATTCAAAATATTCATTTCTCTTAGAAGCAAGACTTTTTCTCAATTTCAGAAATTAAAATTTTTTCTTATTTCAGCTATCATACTATTATTTTTTACTACCCTTATTTTTGGAATTTTCATGATAATGAGAGATGTTTCTCGAAAAATGGAGCTTTCCCGTCTTCGTTCCGAATTTATTTCAAATGTCACTCACGAACTGAAGGCTCCGCTTTCTTCAATTAGACTTTTTGTAGAAACTTTGATGTTAGACAGAGTAAGGAATAGAGCTGAAAGAAAAAAATATTTGTCAATTATAATGAATGAGACTCAAAGACTTTCTCGGTTAATTAATAATGTGCTTGATTTTTCAAAAATAGAAACAGGACAGAAGGATTTTTATTTCAAAGAAATGGATATTCGGGAAGTAGTGAAGGAAGTGATTAAATTGTTTGATTATGAGTTAAAAAGAGAAAAATTTAAGTTGAAATTAGATTTACCGAAAGAACCTGTTTTGATATTAATTGATAGAGATGCAATTTACCAATTGTTTATTAATCTTATAAGCAATGCAATAAAATTTTCAGAGGATGTTAAAGAAATAAGCATTATTCTTAAAAAACAAAAAAATGAATTAAAAATCAAAGTCGAAGATAAGGGGATAGGCATTCCCGAGGAAGACTTACCATATATTTTTGATAAATTTTATAGAGTAAAGAATGAAAAAACAAAAGGTAAAATAGGGGCAGGAATAGGATTAAGTCTTGTCAAACATATAGTTGAAGCTCATGGGGGGAAAATAAAGGTTAAAAGTAAAGAGGGGAAAGGGACAATATTTATTATAAATTTGCCGATTTTAAGAAATTTTTAAAATGGAGAGAAAAATGACTAAGATACTTGTAATCGAAGACGATAAGGAATTACTAAAAGGCTTAATTGATAATTTAACTCTTGAGGGATACAAGGTGATTTCAGCTCAAGATGGAGAAAGGGGATTAGAACTGGTTAAAAAGGAGCATCCGGATTTAATTATTTTGGATTTAATGCTTCCAAAACTTAGTGGAGAAGAGGTGTGTAGAACTCTCCGCGAAGAGAATAACTTAACTCCTATAATTATGCTCACTGCAAGGGGGGAAGAATCTGATAAGGTAAAGGGATTAAGATTGGGCGCAGATGATTATCTTACAAAACCTTTTAGTTTGCTTGAGCTTTTTGCTCGAATAGAAGCTATTCTCAGAAGGGTTAAAAAGGAAAAAGTTGAAATTGAGAAATATCAATTTGAAGATATAGTGGTGGATTTTATACATTTAGAAGTAAAAAAAAGAGGGGAGCAAATAAAACTTTCGCCTAAGGAATTTTTTATTTTAAAATTTCTTATTGAACATAAAGGTGAAGTAATACGAAGAGAAACACTTTTGAGAGAGATATGGGGATATGATGTTTTTCCTTCAACAAGAACTGTTGATAATTTTATTGCGAGATTGAGGAAAAAGATAGAAAAAGACCCTGAAAAACCAAAACATATTTTAACAGTTCACGGAATTGGTTATAAATTCATCCCATAAAATTGTTACAAAATTTTTACAAAAATTTTACATTTCTGTGACAACTTTTTATATAAAAAGTTTTATATTATAAATGGAGACAGAAATGAAAAAGGAATTAATTGTGTTAATTATCTTGATATTATTCATATTGTTTTTGTCCTATAATTTATTCGGGGAAGAGAACAACTCAAAAGAATTAATTAAAAGAATTAATAAATACAGGAAGTTGGCTGATAAAAAAATAGAAAAAGCATTTAAATATTGCTCAATTTTCAATAATGATTCAAATAAGATTATATCCTTAATAGGAGAATACAAATCGATTTTCAGCATTGAGTTAAATTTGATTTCTCGAGCAAAAGCGAATTCTGTTGATTTGGGAGAAAGTTTTTACAAAATAGAGCGTTCAACAAGGAAAAATATAGAAGCATTGAATATTCTTTTGAATATAGCACCAGAGAATACTCATGCTTTATTGAGTGAAGCATTGAATCTGACTCAAAAGGGGAGAATAAATTTGATAACCTATTTTTCAAGATTAAATTCAAGTAAAGAAAATGATTCATTTAAAACCATAAATTTAAAAGAGATACTTCGTGAAGGAGGAGACAAATGATAAAAAAATATATCTTAATTTCAATTTTTTTATTGATTTTAACTCCAATTTTTATTTATTCTTCATCGGATTCTGAAAGATATTACTTCGGTTATATAACTTACCTTGAGAAAGGATGTAAAATAAAAAGGAGTATTTCACCTCAATTTGAAGAACCTATTTTAAATTACCCTGTAATTCCAGGAGATGAAATATATACAAATAATGGCAGATGTGAAATCCAATTTGATAATGGAACAATAGTCAGGCTGGATAAAAATACAGAATTAAAAGTTGAGACTATACTTGCCCAGAGTTTAACTTCAAAGTGGAAAATCACTACTCTTTTACTAAAAAGAGGAAATGCTTATGTAATGAATAAAAATTACAAAAAAGAGTTATTTCAGTTCATTACTCCAAATGCAGCTATTAAATTGAAAGATAATTCTGTTTCTAAAATAGAAGTGAATAAAAATAGAGAAACCTATTTTCAGGTTATAAGAGGAAAAGGGTATATAAAGTATGGTCCTGATGAGAAAAAATTAAAAGAAAGGAAGGTAAATAAGTCAGAAAGAGTGTTTGTAAATTCAAGTCATAATTTAATACAAGAAGAATTAATTGCTGATACTGATTTTGATTTATGGAATGAAGTAATGAATGAACATTTTAGGGAAATTCATTGGGGAAGAAGTAAAATACCTGGTCCTATTTACAAATTTCCAAAAGCTGTTATTTATTTTGCTGAGAAATACTCAAGTTATTATGGTGAGTGGATTTATAGTGATCTATTTGGATATGTATGGAAGCCCTATTTTCAAAGATATTATCCGAGCGGATGGATGCCTTATATGTATGGACGGTGGATTCTGATTAATGGACAACTTTTCTGGGTTCCTGCAGAACCGTGGGGATGGGTCCCTTATCATTTTGGTGTATGGCACTGGACACCGAAATGGGGCTGGATCTGGATTCCTGGAAGTGCATTTCATTTTGGCATGGTTGATTGGTTTTATTCGGGTTTATATGTTGGATGGAGACCTTGGACATTATGGGATTATTGGTACTGGTATGGATACTGGTCATATCCTGATTATTATTACTGGTATGCCTGGTATCATGACAGATACGGAAGGACTCCAGTGGAGGATCCCTCTCCTTCTAAGAAACCTATAAAAAGGAAAATCACTAAAGACGAGTTAAAATCTCAAAAGAAGAAGCCTTATACACTGCCAAAAGAATACAAAAAAATTGTTAAAAATCTTATTTTTTCCTCTGAAAAACTCAAAAAAGCAATTTTACTTCCACCAGATACTATTGCAAAACAATTTGTTTTTATAAAGAAAAAGGATTTGTTATCACCCGAATTATCAAATAAAGTGATTCCATACTCTCTTGTAAAAGAAAAAATTAGTGAAAGTATATTAAATAAAAGGCTTAAAAATCAGGTTTTTTCAAGATATCTTGTGAGGAGAAGTGCTCAGTTACAATTAATAAATTCTATTGTTTATTCGAATAAAAAACCTAAGGTTTTTGAAGAAAAAATAGGTAGATTGATTAGTAAAG
>CAZWBN010000149.1:0-4875 GCA_964632095.1 uncultured Clostridia bacterium
TAAAAGTGATTATAGCTGAAGCTGAAGATGGATCAAGAGGAATTTTGGGGGTGATCGATGGTCAAAAGACAAGAGGAATAGAAGATGAAAAGGGAATAAAATGGAGAAAAGAAATTTTAAGAAAATTAGGTTATAAATACTCAATTTGACAAAACTACCTCTTAAGTTTTGTTCTTGACAAAGAAAAGATTATTTCTCATAACTAAAATGGAGGAGAATAAAAAGGTTTTTTTAATCTTTTCTTTTAGATGTGCTTTCAGAGCATATAGCTTGGGAAAAACTCCTTATCATTTTTGGTAAGGGGGTAAAAAGTTCTTTAATAAAAATTCATGGATAAGGAAGAACTTTCATTCTAATGAGGGAATTAGAACGAGTTTTATGTTCATGAGGTGAAAATTAAATGAAAAAAATTAGTATACCTTTGTCCTTAATAAGAAGATATAGATATCTTAAAAAATTAGACGAACTGGCATTTCCGAAGAAACCTATACCAATAAAGATAGTGCTTAGGGGAAAAGGACCAGCTGTTTATTGCAATGATGTGCAACGGCGAGGCGATAAGCCTAAGAAAGAATGGTATGAAATTTCAATTCTCGCTAGACCCGGTAACGATTTCAATCGAGCAGTGCATGAGGTTAGACATCGTGTGCAATGGAATTATCCAAATATGCCATTGTTTACAAAAAAGAGATTACTTGTAATCCAAAAAAAGAATCCTCAACAAATTATGAGAATCTTGAATTACTTGGAAGCAGTGGAAAAACAGGTCAAAAAAAATGGTAAATCACTGTCCAGACGAGAAGAGGATGCGATAATAATAGAGAAAGTGATAGAACAAAAATGTCAGAATACTCGCGATCCCATCAAAACAGCAGCCAAATGGATAAAAATAAGTTCGGAGAAAATTTTTTCTCCTCTTTTTTTTCAACCTGCAAACTTTGTGGGTTGGAAAAGGGAATAAAATGGAGAAAAGAAATTTTAAGAAAATTAGGTTATAAATACTCAATTTGACAAAAGTTGCTTCTTTAATAAAATTACTTTTAGTTCTTGGGGTGAGAAACCTTGGAAGGTTTGCGAATTGCTTGTTTGTATAGTTTTTCTTGTCCAGAATTGAAAAAAGCAAAAGAAAAAAAGACAATTTTGGAGTTTGCCAAAGAGCCTCAATTTGAGAAAGCGCCAAAAGCAAGAGAGATTTTAATTAAACTCGAACCTTTCTTTTTTTATCAATTCATTGCTCATCAAAACAAAATTTCAGACCCTTTCAATGAAAGAGTAGTCAGAGCTTACTGGTTAGGAAATGAATTCTTAAAGAGAGTTACTAAAGAAGAAATAAAAACATTCACTTTACTGAAAAAGGAAATAACACACAAGAAAATAACAGCATTAAAATTATTGGAATTGATTAACGGAAAACCTCACCATAACTTCGAAACCCTTTGGTTAATAAAGAAGAATCAATTTCTAACAGAAAGAATTTTACAAGAAATCACAGATTGCTTAGTGAGACCTGGAAAAATTATAAAGCAAGAGAGAAACATCCTCTTTCTGGAGACCTTTAGACTTAATTTGGAAGAGAAAAAAATTGTTCTTAAAAAAGAAATCTGTAAAGTAGATCAAGGATTTTTAAAAGACCCAAAGAAAGAACATTTAGTTGCCATTCATCTTTCAAGAGCAAGAGAAAAAATTTCAAAAGAAACTTTTCAGAACCTTCTAAAAATCACAAAAGAAGCAATATCTTTTTGGGGGAATAACCCCATCTTTTTTGTTGCAACTCTGGACAAATTCAAAATAATTTGCTATAATAAAGTTGTTTGGAAAGGGATGATTAAAGATGAGGAAAAAGAAGATAGTGGTGTTCTTTTACAACCTTCGGGAAGGATATCCTAAAACCTCAGGGGCTAGCGAGAATGCAAAGGTATTTAGTATCCCATTCAATTCACTTATTCGTGAAAAAGAACAAGAAGGGTGGCAATTAGTGAAAGTTCAGCAAAGCTTGAATAATGCCGGAGAAGCTCTGATTACATTAATATTTGAGTCTGAGGTTGAGTTTCAGAAAATATAATAGTTCATTAATTTCCCCTCTTTTTTTCTAACCTACGAACTCAAATGAGGTTACTCTCTTCCTGTTGGTGGGTTGGAAAAAGACAAAAACTGCCCGTTCGGGCAGTTTTTGCGTTAAGGAATATTTAATCTTGGTATTTTAATGCAATGTTAAGAATTTGACAAATAAAAAATTATTTACTATAATATAAATGGAAGAAAACAAGAAGAAGTTTTCTTCCACAGTGCTTCCCGGTTCCTGAGAGGTTTATCCTCAAACGGAACCGGGACTCAGAAAAATTTATTGCACTTTTACAATATATCATAATAATTCAATAAAGAGAGAATTAAGATATAAAATAGGAGGTTAAATTATGCAAGTAGGAATCAACTATCTTTCAGAATGTATGTATCGTCTTAAATCTCTTTCTCAAGTGAGAAGAGATTTGGAGAAAATAAGAGCACATGGATTTGAAGCAATTAGAGTTACTGGTAACGATCTATCATGGTTGGTCAAAATTATCAAAGAGGCCAAAAAATTAAAATTGAAAATCTGGGTATGCCCAAGATTTGCCCATAGCGAGCCAATGCTGACTGGAAAAGAATATCTAGAAAAAATGAAAGAGTTTGCTAAAGAAGTAGAAAAGATGAAAATTAATGTTTTCCTTGTTGGAAATGAACTTTCCCTTGAAATTCTAGATTTTGCACCAAACCTTCCAACTTATGAGGTTCGGTGTGGGAAACAATGGCAAAAGTTTGAGATTGAATTCCAAGAGAGAAAAAATGATTTCAGAGAGTACCTAATAACACTAGCTAGAGAAGCAAAAAAATACTTCTCAGGTCCGGTGTCTTATGCTGCTGGCACCTGGGAAGTACAAGAAGAAGTTATAGATTGGCAACAGTTTGATATTGTCTCTGCGAACCTCTATTTATGGGAGAGGTTCGCAGAAAAAGAATACATTGAAACTCTAGAAAAACTAAAGAGTTACGAAAAGCCAATAGTGATTACTGAGTGTGGTTTTACCACCACAAGAGAAGCCTGGAAAATAGGGCCCCGTCATATCTATGGATTGCGAAAATTCCCAAAATGGATTCTTAATTTACTCCTTGATCATCCGAATGTTGTTCAAAAAATTTTAAGAGTTAATCCGAAACTTCTTCTGAAAACAAAAATTCCTCATCACTATGATGAGGAAATGCAGAAAAAATTGCTTCAGAAAAATCTCGAGATTCTAGAAAAATCTAATATCACTCAGGCATTCGTCTTTCAATGGTCTGAACCTTTTCCAGCTGGTTTCGGACTTATCAGATCAGATGGTACTCCCAAAAAAGCACTGAAGTTCCTTAAACTCATTTCCTAGCCCCCCTTTTCTTTTTCGAGCTCGGATGCGCCTTCGGCACATGTGGGTTGGAAAAAGGAGAGGGGGATTTTTATTTTAATAAAATTTCGGCTTGACAATGAAATTTAGGATGCTAAAATAATAGAAGAAAATATGGAGTATTATCCACGAAAAATTGAAAAAGTTTTGGAACCTTGGATGAAAAGAAGAGAAATAATCGTAATTAAAGGAGCGAGGCAAACTGGCAAAACTACTTTGCTTTTGCACTTGAGCAAAGTTTGGAAAGGAAATTATGTCACTTTAGAAGATGAAGAAATAAAAAATGCATTAGAAAGAGACCCCAAAATTTTTGTTAAAAGGTTTGGCAAAAATAAATTCTTATTTATTGATGAAGCTCAATATCTCAAAAACATTGGAAAAATTTTAAAACTTCTATTTGATCTTTATGGGAAAAAATTAAAATTGGTTGTTGCAGGCTCTGGTTCCTTTGATATTAAAGTTCAAGTAGGGAAGTATCTTGTAGGAAGAGCAATTTTTTTTGAACTCTTTCCTTTAGATTTTGAAGAATTTTTACTTTGGAAAGAAAAAAATCTTTATGAAGTTTTTTTAGAATACAAAAAGCAGATTTTTGATTTTATTTTTAAAGGAAAAAAAATAAAAGTTAAGCCTATTTTTGAAAAAGAATTTCAACAAAACTTGAAAGAATATCTTTTGTATGGGGGATTTCCGGGGATAGTTAAAGAAAAAAACAAAGAGATCAAAAAAGAACTTTTGAAAAATCTCATGAGGACCTATCTTGAAAAAGATGTTTTCTTTTTCTTAGGGATAAGACATTTGGAGAAATTTCAGAATCTCTTACGACATTTAGCCTTCAATTCAGGAAATATTTTGAGTATCTCAGGAATATCTTCAGATTTGAAAATGGATTTTCGAACAGCTGAGGATTATCTAAATATTCTAGAACAAACCTATATTATCTCTTCACTCTCACCTTTTTACAAGAATTTAACCACCGAACTTAAAAAATCAAAAAAAGTTTATTTATTAGATGAGGGATTACGAAATTCAATTATGGGAAATTTTTTAGAATTAGAGAAAAGAGCTGATCAAGGACAAATCTTAGAAAATTATATTTTTGGAGAACTCAAAAAAAATTTTGAAAAAATAAATTATTGGCGTACTACAGGAGGAGCCGAAATCGATTTTATTCTAAAAGTGAAAAAAGAAATTTTACCAATAGAAGTTAAAAGTGATGGAAGGCTTACAAAAGGATTTTTAAGTTTTTTAAAAAATTATCATCCAAAAAGAGCTATTGTTTTTACCAAAAAAGATTTCGCTCTCAAAAAAATTAATAAAACAAAAATAATTTTTATTCCTCATTTCTTTATTTAAAAACCTAACTTTCCTTCTTTTTTATTTTCTAAAAAATTTTATACAATTAAAAAATGAAGAGAAAACCAAAGGTGGCGTTTTTTTCTTTGACTTCTTGTGAAGG
>CAZWBN010000150.1:0-4856 GCA_964632095.1 uncultured Clostridia bacterium
AGGAAAATCAGCCAATTAAATACACGGCTCCTTTAAAAGAAGAGGCAGAATTTACGGCAAAAGTAGTTAATCAATTTATTGATAAAGCAATGCAAGTGCTCAAAGGTAGTTATCCGGCTAATACTGTTCTTCTGAGAGGTTTTTCAAAATTACCCGATATTCCAAGCATGCAAGAATTATTTAAATTAAATCCTCTGGCGATTGCCAATTATCCAATGTACAAAGGGCTTGCTCGGCTTGTAGGAATGAGGGTTATTGATAGCGGTCAAGAAATAGATAGTGGATTTAAAATTTTAAAGGAAAATTATGCATATTATGATTTTTTCTATTTGCATATAAAAAAGACGGATTCTTATGGAGAGGATGGTAATTTTGAAGAAAAAGTTAAATATATAGAAAAAGTAGATAAATACATTCCAGATGTCCTTTCGTTAAAACCAGATGTTCTTGTTATTACTTCTGACCATTCAACTCCTGCCCTTTTAAAATCACATTCCTGGCATCCAAATCCATTTCTTCTCTATTCAAGAAATCTGATTCCAGATAATGTTAAAAAATTTACAGAATTGGAATGTGCAAAGGGGATGCTCGGTCGTTTTCAGGCAATAAACGCTCTTTCCCTAATGTTAGCCCATGCCCTAAAACTAAAAAAATTTGGAGCTTAAAATTAAAAAAAATTTTAAAAGGAGTTAATAATGAGAAAAAGATTTTTTTATTTTGTTTTATCTCTGTTTTTTGTTTTTTTATTATCCTCAAAAATTTTTACACAGGAAAAAATTTCAGCAAGAAGATATAAGGTACCGGAGGAAGTTACTCAACTTCGGGAAGAATGGGACAAAGCAAAAACTCAGTCTGATAGATTTGAATTATTGAAAAAATATATAGAAAAATATAAAAATTCGGTTGTAATTCACCAGATTTATCAAGATTATTTTGAAAGATTGACAAATAAGAAAAGAAAAGAGCTTATTTTAGAATACGAAAAATTAATGAAGAAGAACCCAAAAAGTCCTCTTTTTAACTATCTTTATGGAAGGGCTCTTAGTAATCCTTCCTCCCTTAAATATTTTGAAAAATCAGTTCAACTTGATAAGAATTTCTACTGGGGATATATTGCTCTTGGCTACTATTATTCGAACATTATGGAAAAGCCTGATTATGAAAAAGCGATTGATTATTTTTATAAAGCAATTAAAATTGACAATTCCAATCCAGCCGGGTTCTTAAATCTTGCTGTAATTTATGAAAAACAGGGTAATGTGGATAAGGCAGGCGAAATGTATGAATTTTTATTAGTTTGCGACCCAGAAAATAGCTATTATTTTGAGAAATCCCTCGAAAGATATTTTTTAAAGGGAAATTATAAAAAAGCGATAGAACTACTTGAAGAGAGAATTAAAAAATATCCAGAAGATAGATTTATTCAACTTCTTGGTCAATTATATTACCAGCAAAAGGATTATAAAAATTGCATAAAATATTTAACTCAAATAACCTCTAAGGAAAAAGAAATAAACTTTACAGCTCATGCAATGTTATGCATTGCATATGCACGAACAGGAGAAATAGAAAAAGCTCTCGATTCATTTGAAAAAGCAATTCAATCACCAAATTTTTATTTTGATGAAGAGATTTTTAAAAGGGAAGAATTTGACCCTATTAGAAATGAACAACGATTTAAAAAAGCAATAAAAGAACTGAAAGATAAATTTGGAATAGGTAAAATTGCAAAAAACTTTTCTGCAATTACTTTAAAAGGGGAAAAAATTGAGCTCAGTAAATTGAGAGGCAAAGTAATTCTTCTTGACTTCTGGGCATCCTGGTGTAAGCCGTGCGTGCAAGAAATGCCCTTTATGAAAGATTTATATAAGGAATTTAAAGGAAAGAAATTTTTATTTATTGGATTAAATGTTGATGAAAAGAAAGAGGATGCAGAAAAATTCATAAAGGAAAACGGAATTGAATGGAAGCAAATCTGGCTTGGTGAAGAGAAAAATAAAAATATTCTCAATTTATATCAGGTTAAAGCACTCCCTTCAACTTTCCTAATTGACAAAAAGGGAATATTAAGAAATGTGAATTTAAGGGGAGAAGCTTTGAAGGAAGCCATAAGAAATTTGATTAAAGAATAGAGGAGAGCAAAATGCCCTCCTCTAATTTCAGTTTTTAAATTAAGTTTACACTTTCAGGTTCCAATTTTTAATTTTCTTATTACAATGTTTCCACTAAAGGAAGATAAATCTATATCAGCTCCTCCTCCATTAACACTTCCAGTAATTTTTTTTCTACTTATTTCTCCTGACACAGCAACCTCAAAATCGCTTTTTATTTTCCCACTAAAAGTTTTAGCTTCAAGGTCAAAAGCAGAATCAGAAGGTATTTCAAGCTTTACATTTCCACTATGAGTTGAAATTTCATATTCTCCTTCTGGATGAATTTTTCCCTTATAAGTTATTGAACCGCTTATTGTCTTTGCTTTTAAACTTTTAACTTCTGAATTTTCAATCTCTATTTCTCCACTCACACAATCTGCATCAATAGAACCCTTTACATTTATCAACTCAATATCTCCTGAAATTGTTCTTATATCAATATCTCCCACTACATTTTTTATTTCCAAATCGCCACTAACTGCCTCGCAATCAATTCCATTTTTTGCACCATCAACAGTTATATCTCCACTTACTGTTCTTAAATCAACCTCTCCTCCAATATTTTCAACTTCTACATCTCCACTCACAGATTTTACTTTTATTCTAGCTTCAGAAGGAATCATTAAATTGTAATTTACAGATACATTAATTGATTTAAAAGGAGTTTTTGGATATTTTGTTTCTATTATAAGAGTCTTATCCTCTTTATTCACATCAATCTTAACTTTTTCAGCATTCTCTTTTGCTCTGGCAATTGTTGATGCTCTTGAAATCTTCAGTGCATAAATTTTAACTTCCTCCTTATTCCAGCTTTTAACAAAAATATCTCCAGAAACATTTTTCAGAATAATTTTGCCATCTTTTGGTAGATGAACTGTTTTCTCAAATTTCTTCTCAAATCTTTCTTTCGCATATAGTGAATTAAAACTTTGTCCTGAAAAAAGGAAGAACAGAATTAACAAAATTAATAGCAAAATAATTCTTTCTCTCTTCATCTTTACCTCCAAATTTTATGGATTTAAACTGTAATCCTCCGCGGAGGAAATTTTTTCCGCATTTATTATTTCTCTTAGAAAATTTATCTTATGTTGATATAAAGCAAACAAATAAAATCTTCTTTCAAAGTTATAGGGCTCTTTTAAAACAGCTCTTTGAGATTCCTGTATAGAAGAATCAAGAAGTTCCAGATTCTTCTTAAACTCACTCATGACTTCAGGGTCTAAATTACCTTTTATTAGGGAAAATGCCTGCTCCATTGATTTAATTGCCATCTTATAATGTTGCTCAGCTTCCTCGATTTTTTTTAAAACATATTCATTCTGATTCATCAGTTTATTTTTCTTTTCATAGTAAAGGAAAGCAATTAAAGCCCCTGAAATTAAAACAATTAAACTGATTAATGCAAATCTATAAACTGGAACATTCAGAATCCTTAAAAATCTATTTGGTCTTTTTGTTTCCAGAATATAATTTTCCATTAAATCTGCCTTTATTTTGAGCCACAAATTTTCTGAAGGATGGAATTGTTCCAAATTTTTTGTCTTTTTCACAATTTCTTTCAAATCTTTTAAAAATTCAGAACATTCTTTACATTCTTTCAAATGGTTTTCAACTCTAAATTTCTTTTTTTTATTTAAATTATTATCTATATAGTCACTAATTAATCTTCTTGCCTTTTTACATTTCATTTTATATCCCCTTTTTTTTGATTAAGTATTCTCTTATTTTCTTTCTTGCCTTAAAAAGCTGAGATTTCGATGTCCCTACTGAACATTTAAGGATTTTTGCAATTTCCTTGTGTTTAAAACCCTGAACATCATGAAGCAAAAAAACTGTTTTCATTTTCAAAGGCAATTTCTCAATTGCGAGTTCTAAAATTTCATTTTTAATAACATTTTCTCTTGCATTTGTATGAATTTGAGCATAATCCTTTCCATCATTAAAGGAAACATCTAATTTTTCTTTCTTATTTTTCCGCAGATGATCTAGACATGTATTTATTGCTATCCGGTAAAGCCAGTTTACAAAAACTTTTTCTTCTCTTAGTTTTTTAATATTTGTAAAGGCTTTTAAAAATATATCATGAACAAGGTCCTCTGCTATCGTATGATTTTTTGTATAGCGATAAACTAAATTAAAAACCGGACTTTTAAAATGCTCATAAATTGATTCAAAAGCTTTCATGTCCCCATCTCTTGATTTTTTAATCCACTCTATTAGAGAATCTTTTTCTGCTAAAATCTCCTTTCCTTTCATTAACCACATAATTAAAGATTATTTTGAGGGATAAAAGGTTGCCCGGAAAGAGTTAATTTTAATTTTTTAATTATTTTTTAAAGAGTTGAACAACTTCATTATTAAACAGAATTACCAAGGTATAGATGCTTAAAGCTGTTCCTATTGGAAAAGCAAGGATATTCAGAAAAGCAAAAATAAGAATTAAAATTCTTGCCCACTCCTTTCTTTTCATTAACCAGATTCCACCAATTATATCCGGAATTGAGAAAATCAACATGGTAATAAATATTGAAATTGCAAGAACTCTGAATACAATTGAAACCTCTATTTCCATATTTGGAATAAAAGAAAGCCCGAAAAATAAGAAGAAAAAGAATAGAGCCATAAGAAAATTCAGAGCACCATAAGTAATCCATAAAATTCCAACAAGATTAATATGTTTTTCCATGAATGCCCTCCTTTATT
>CAZWBN010000151.1:0-4822 GCA_964632095.1 uncultured Clostridia bacterium
TTTCAAACTCAGATTTTTTATCCAATAAAGCTTCAATTACTGCTTTTGCATTATTCACTGCAAGCCCTATACCAAGTGCCATCAAAAATGGTAAATATTTAAGTCGAGAAGGCCAGTTAAGATAAATTTCTTTTTGAGAATAGATATAAAATGCGCCCACAGAGCCTGTTGCTAAGAGTATGAGAGGGAAATCAATCAATACCATCTCATACAAACCCAGGTTTTTCCTTAATATTACGGTTGGGAAAATTGAAATTGAAAGGGGAATCATTAACAGGTAAGCAAAATTATCACATAGATGAAAAAAAGCTTCCATTTTCACAGAAAAAGGTAGAGGTGCTTTAAAAATTTTTCCTAAAAGTTTTTTAGCTGTTTGGATTGAACCCTTTGCCCAGCGATGCTGCTGACATTTAAAGGCATTTATTTCAACTGGGAGTTCAGCTGGAACAACTATATTTGGAAGATAGATAAATTTCCAACCTTTCATTTGAGCCCTATAACTTATATCAAGGTCTTCGGTTAAAGTATCATGTTGCCATCCACCAGCAGAATATATTGTTTCTTTTCTCCAGATTCCAGCTGTTCCATTAAAATTGAAAAATTTTCCCGAGCGATTTCTCGCTGTATGCTCAATGACAAAATGTCCATCAAGAAGAATTGATTGAACCTGGGTAAGGAGAGAAAAATTTCTATTTATATGTCCCCATCTTGCTTGAACCATGCCTACTTTTGGGTCTGTGAAGTAGTGAATAGTTTGTAATAGAAAATCGGGATTGGGAATAAAATCTGCATCAAATACTGCAATAAATTTTCCTGAAGCTTTCTTTAATCCTTCCTCCAGAGCTCCTGCTTTAAAGCCTTTTCTATTATCTCGATGGTAATAATGAATATTTATTCCTTTTGACCTGTAAAATTTCACCCTTTCTAAGGCGATTTTCTGGGTAGCGTCTGTGGAATCATCAAGAACTTGAATTTCGAGTAGATGTTTTGGATATTTAAGTTTACATACTGAATCAATTAATCGCCTCACTACGAACATTTCATTATAAACTGGAAGTTGAACTGTAACCTTAGGAAGGTTTTTGAATTTTGACAGAGGTTTAGGAACCTTGTTCTTATTCTTTAAATAAATGTATAAAAGAATATACCTGTGAAGACCAAAAATTGCCAGAATTGATAGAACAAGGAAATATGTAAATAATGCAATTATTGCCCACCAACTCATTTTTCCTACCTGTTTTGATAATGATATTTTAAAAAATCTTATTTGTCAACGGAAATTCCATGAATTCTTTATAGCTGGTATGATTTCAACTAAGAGAAAAAGATAAAAAAAATTATGTTCAGCAGCAAATTGTTCTTTCCTTTTAAGAGACTGTTTATTCCTGAATATTATATTTTTGTTAATTTGCTCTTCTCTATAAGTAGTCTTGCTTGATAATTCACTACTTTAAGAAGAATCGCCACTCTTTGTGAACCGCTTAATTCTTTCTCGAATATACCTTGAAATCCCTTGAATGGACCTTCAAAAATTTCCACCTTTTCTCCTACTTTTGGAGGAATTATTTTCCTCTTTATTACTATGAGTCCGTTTTCTTCGCGAGATTTAATCTCTTGAATAATTCTTTCATCAAGAGGAATTGGTCCATATTCATTCTCCAATATTTTTCTTACACCCCTCGTATATTTTATGAGTCTGTAATGCTTCTCGGTAGAAAATTTCGAGAAAATGTAACAAGGGAAAAAAGATTTTATTTTTCCATTACTCATTATCTTTGGATTATAAACTTCTATTTTGGCGTCAGTTAGAAGTTTCTCCACCAAGGATTCCTTAAGGGGTTTAGTATTAATTACATACCATTTCATTCCTGACCAACCTAAATTTTTCCCTTTTGCTCTTTCTCCATTCCAAAGTTGATTTCTCTATATCATAATCTCAAATTCTATGTCAAGACACATTTTCCGAAAATACCTTTTCTTGATAGATTCTTTGTTTCCATGGATAAGGCTTTTGGCTATGGTATCCGAAAGAATCCAAAGAAATGGTGGACTCTTAATTTACCTGAATATGGAATTGATACAACTCAGGGAAAGGATTAAAAGAAATGTCAAATTCCAAAATTCAAATGTCAAATAAGTGTATGGAGATTAAGGAGGAAAAGTAAATGGAGAATAAAAATTATATAAATATTAGAATTAGAAAAAGACCATGGTATGTATGGCTAATGAGAGTAATATGGATTTTGTGGCTTTTATTCTGGTTAGAGGTCACGATTGGTTCATGGAAGGAAATGGAATACAGAGCTTTTTATATTTCTCTTGCTATACTTATAACGAGTTTTATTATAGGACTAATTATCTGGCTAATTGGACATTCTAAAAAGTCCCAAGTCGAAAGTCCCTAGTCTAAAAACTAATTTATCGAATTTGTTGAGTTTTTTGAGTTTATTGAATTTAAACGGTTTGCGATTTCCGTTTTCCGATTTCCGTATTTATGATTTATCAATGCTTGATTAGTATTTTTGATTATGATAGTTTTAGATTAAAACCTATAATAGAGGAGAAAGAAAAATGCTTAATATTCCTAAAAAATATATAGTAGATGAGAAAAATCGGAAAGTTGCTGTGCAAATTGATATTGATGTTTATGAGAAAATAGAAAAGATTTTGGAAGACCATGCTCTTGGGAAGTTCATTGAAGAAACTGAGGTTGAAGAAATCTTAACTTTATCAGAAGCAAAAGAATATTATACTCGGGAAGAGTCAAGTTGAACTGGCAAATTGGATATAAAAAGACTTTTTTAAAGGATCTTAAAGGATTACCAAAGGATAAAAGAGAAAAAATTGAAAAATTCGTCTTTGAGGAAATCTTTAATTGCAAAAATCCTCTAAACTTAAAAGGTATAGAGAAACTTATAGGTTATGATAAATATTACAAAATTAGATTTGGAGATTATAGGGTAGGCTTAGAAATTGATAAAAATAAAAAGAAAATCATATTCTGCAGAGTTCTTCATCGAAAAGAAATATACCGCTATTATCCCTAACTTTTATATTATTAGTCCTAAAGTCCCTAGTCTAAAAACTAATTTCTTGAATTTCTTGAGTTTTTTGAGTTTATTGAATTTAAACGGTTTGCGATTTCCGTTTTCCGATTTCCGAATTTGAGTTTTAATATTTGCAATTTTATTTTTTAGATTTAAAATACAAAATTAGAGGTGATAACAAATGAAGAAAAGGGTTTTAAAATTTGCAACAGTGATTGTTTTTCTTTTTAGTTTTACTCTATTTTTAAATGCCAAAGGGTTAAATGCAAAAGTAGATGAGCTCTTTTCAAAATGGGATTCTACCCATTCTCCAGGAGTGGCTTTGGCAATCATAAAGAATGGAAAAATTATTTATGAACGGGGTTATGGAATGGCTGACCTTGAACATAATGTTCCAATTACTCCTCAAACAGTTTTTAGAATAGCTTCGACTTCAAAACAATTTACTGCAATGTGTATTGCTCTTTTAGCAGAGCATGGAAAAATTTCACTGGATGACGATATTAGAAAATATATTCCAGAATTGCCGAAATATCCTGCTCCAATTAAAGTCAAGCACTTGATATATCACACAAGTGGTATTAGAGATTATCTTGACCTTCAATATTTAAGAGGAATAAGTGATGAAGAGCCATATTTTCCAGAGGATGTTATAGAATTATTGTCATGGCAGAGATCCCTAAATTTTAAACCAGGGGATAGATTTCTTTACAGTAATTCAGGTTATTTTCTACTCGGCGTAATTGTGGAAAGAGTGAGCGGTAAATCCTTGGCTCAATTTGCAAAGGAAAATATTTTTGAGCCCCTTGGGATGAAAAACACTCATTTTCATGATGACCACACGCAAATAGTAAAAAATAGAGCAATAGGTTATGCTCCGAAAAAAGGTGGTGGATTTAAAATTGCAGACACAATCTTGGATATTGTTGGAGATGGAGGAGTTTTCACAACTGTTGAGGATTTATATCTCTGGGACCAGAATTTTTATCATAATAAACTTGGGAAAGGAAGACAGGAACTCATTGATTTAATTTTAACTCCAAGCACATTAAATAATGGAGAAAAGCTTGATTATGCTTTTGGGCTGAGAATTCACGAGTACAGAGGTTTAAAAGTCATTAGTCACGGCGGTTCGTTTGTTGGTTTTAGAGCTCAGATGATTCGCTTTCCTGAGCAGAAGTTTTCAGTTATTTGCCTGGCAAATTTAAGCAGTATAGATCCAACAGAACTTTGTTTTAAAGTTGCTGATATTTATCTGGAAAATTGTTTTAAAGAGCCTAAAAAGGAAAAATTAAAAATTAAACCAGTTGAATTACCTGAAAAAGAATTGAGAAAAATAATCGGTACTTATTATGAACCGGAGTCAGGGCGACTTATTAAAATTTTGCTTAAAGACAGGAAATTAATAATGGAGGCATATGGTTATGATATTACCCTTCTGCCAATAAGTAAAACAAAATTCATTGGCTCTGATTCTCCTTTTTCTATTACAGTTGATTTTCTCGGAAGAAATGAGAAAGGCAAGAAAAAAATTCAATTAAAAATCAATGACGGGAAACCCATTATATTAAAATCAATTCATTCTCCAATTCTCAATTTAGAGCAACTCAAAGAATATACGGGAAATTATTACAGTGAAGAATTACGAGTTACTTATAAAATAGTGATTAGGGAGAATAAATTATTTTTTGATTTCAGAAACGCACCTGAATCTCCACTGGAACCTGCTGTTAAAGATAAATTCTGGAATAAAGAAGGAATAAAAATTGAATTTT
>CAZWBN010000152.1:0-4817 GCA_964632095.1 uncultured Clostridia bacterium
CACCCTTGACAAATACACAGTTTAAACCTATATTTTAGATGTAATTGGGAGGCAAAAATGGAAATTGAAATGAAAATAAAAGGATTAATAGTTGACCCAATCTCTAATATGCCTATCGTGGTTCTCAAAGATGTAAATAGCAATAGAATTCTACCTATATGGATAGGTGTATTTGAAGCAAATGCTATTGCTTTGCAAATTGAGAAAATTCCAACTCCGAGACCTATGACTCATGATTTGATTAAAAATATTTTAAATACTTTCGATATAGAGATACAAAAAATTGTTGTTAATCAAATAAAAGACAACACTTTTTATGCTTTGATTTATTGCAAGTACAATGATAAAATCCTTACCATAGATTCTCGTCCTTCTGATGCCATTGCCATTGCTTTAAGAGTAAATGCTCCAATATATGTAACAGAAGAAGTAATGGAAAAAGCCCATAGTCTGGATGTGGATGAGGATTTAGAAGATTCGGAGAAGCTTCAAAAATGGCTTGAAAAGCTTAAACCCGAGGATTTAGGGAAGTACAAAATGTAATTCTTGTGTGCCTCCCTAAGCTTAATTTCCCTCTAAGTTTTAATATTAAATAAGAGATAAATTCCAATGAGTAAAAATAGAAAGTTTGGACCCCACGCAGCTAAAAAGGGAGGAAGTAAATTTATATATCCTAAGGATTTAAAAATACCTATCATTGACCAGTAAATAAGGGTTAAACCAATGCTGAGCCCTATTCCATAGAGGGCGCCTCTTTTCCCCATAAGAAAAGAAAAGGGAAACGCAAGCACAGTTATAACGAGACTGATTAAAGGGAAAGAAATTTTATAATTTAAATCGACTTTAAATTTTACGGTTTCAAAACCGGATTCTTCAAGTTCATTGATATATTTTTTAAGTTCAAAAAAATTCATTTGGTCAGGTACTTTCCATTCCTTTATAAAATAATCTTCTGTTTCTGGACTGTATAATTTTAAATTTGAAGCTTCTATAAATTTAAGAGATTGCTCTTTATCAAACTCTCTCAGCCATGCGTTTTCAAGAATTAAAAGATTTCCGTTGAGAACCCCTTTTTTCGCAAAAATTCTTCTTTTTAAACTCCAATTTTTTATATCGATTTCAAAAATTGAAAGTTTATTAAAAGCTCTTTCTTCTGGGTCAAAATAAGTAAAATTGTATATTCTATTAGTCTTTCCAAAGACCCATCTTCTATCAAGATATCGATAACTCCGAGGAGGAACATCATTAATTCTATCCCAGATTTCTTCTGCTTTTCTATTTGAGTAGGGAAGTATTCTTTCCTGAATTAAAAAAGACACCAGCGATAAAATTAAACCAATAATAATTACAGGCACAATAAGTCGATAAATACTTAAACCACACGCCTTAAAAGCCACTATTTCATTAGATTTAGTCAACAAACCAAAAGTCAATAGAACAGATGTAAGAGCAGTTACAGGAAGAATTAAATAAATAATCTTTGGAATAAAATACCATATATATTCAAATAATAACCATATTGATTTTTTATGTTCATAAATATTATCTATTCTTTCAAAAAAAGTGATAATGACAAATATTGATAAAATACTGAGGAAAACCAAAAGAGCAATTCCAATGTATTTTTTAATAATATAACGGTCAAAAATTTTTGGAGACCTTAAATTAATTAATTTTTTATTTTTAACTTTTTGACTCGCGAAGAGAAAATTTTTAAAAGATTTAATTTTTGAGAAACTATGGGAGAATGATATTTCTTTTAAGGAAGAATAAAAAAGAATAAATCCAAAAATTCCAATTATAATATTCGCTCCCCACATTCCAAGAAAAGGAGAAATTTTATTATCATGAGCTAAGTTTTCCCCTCCTGTAATAAGAATGTAATATATCAATATAAAAATTAAACTTATTGTGAAACCAATAGTTCTTCCCCCTTTTTTCACAGATATTCCAAGGGGCAAACCAATAAAAGCAAAAATTATACATGCAAATGGCAAAGCAAATTTTTTATGGATTTCGATTAAATGGGAGTTATAGAGAGTATTCTTTTTATCCATTTTTTTTATTGAACGAAATAATTCCTCAATATCTTTTTCTCTTACCCTTTTCTCCTTTGAAGTTTTAATAAATAAATTTTTTATATCCAGTTCTTCTCTAAAATTTGAGAAAGCGGTCAAGCTATATTTTTCCGGTTCTTTAATTTCATATGTATGAACAATTCCTTCCTGTAATTTAAGTACAGCCTTCTGCTCTTTACGGTTTACCTCGAGACTCCCTTTTTTAGCTAAAATAATTCTATTTATTTGAGGAGAATTTGAAAAATTAACCAGAATGTTTTTCCATTCTCCAGAAGGAAGTCTGTCCTGAACAAAAATTACCATATTGGGTATTGACTCATAAAATTCTCTTGGTTTGATTTGAAATTGAGTTTTTGCAATTAATATTTGATTAAAAGTTTTAACAAATTTATGATTATATCTGGGACTCATCCATAAGGCTAAATATAAAGTGACTATGAAACAAATTATAGAAAAGATTATTATTGGGCGAAGAAGACGAACAAGACTAATTCCTGATGAACGAAGTGCCATTATTTCATAATCTGACGACATCCTGCTTACCCCTGCTAAAATTCCCATTAAAACAGCCATTGGAAGAGTGAAGGCGAGGATTGAGGGGATTAAATAAAAGAGCAGGTTAATCACTGTTTTAAGAGGTACACTTTGTGTAATAAACAACTCCGCAGAAATGAGAATTTCATTCATAAGCATTACAAAAGTATAAATAAGTAATCCTATTAGGAAAGGAGAGGTAATTTCTTTTAATACATACCTGTCAAGCTGTTTTAACACTTTAAAAATAATAACATATTTTATAATGGAAATCTATTTGATATAAAAAAGCCCTGACCTTTTCGGGTCAGGGCAATGGAAAAAATCTTTCTTATTAATACATCTCAGGGCTTGGGGGAGTGGTCTTCTTCTCTTCCTCTGGAATTTCAGAAACAAGAGCCTCAGTTGTCAGTAATAGACCAGCAATGCTTGCAGCATTCTGAAGTGCAATTCTAACCACTTTTGTCGGATCAATGATACCAGCATTGATGAGGTCCTCATATTTTTCAGCAATAGCATTCAGTCCCATATTTGTAGACATTTCTTTAACTTTTTCTACCACAATTGAGCCTTCCAGACCAGCATTATTAGCTATTTGACGAAGAGGTTCTTCTAATGCTCTCTTTACAATATCAACTCCTATTCTCTCGTCACTCTCAAACTTTAAATTGTCGAGAGCCTTCTGACATCTAATGAGTGCTATTCCTCCTCCTGGAACAATTCCCTCTTCAATTGCAGCCTTGGTTGCATGCATCGCATCTTCCACTCGTGCTTTTTTCTCCTTAAGCTCTGTCTCAGTTGCAGCTCCAACTTTAATTACTGCAACTCCACCTACCATTTTAGCTAGTCTTTCCTGTAATTTTTCTCTATCATAATCTGATGTCGTCTCTTCTATTTGCTTACGAATTTGTTTGATTCTTGCTTGAATATCTTCTGGTTTACCCTTGCCTTCAACTATCGTGGTATTATCCTTATCAATTACCACTTTCTTGGCTTCACCTAACCAATCCATTGTTACATTTTCGAGCTTAACACCAATATCCTCAGTAATAACCCTTCCTCCGGTAAGAATTGCAATGTCCTCAAGCATAGCCTTTCTTCTATCTCCAAAACCAGGTGCTTTAACAGCTGCACAATTTAGTGTTCCCCTTATTTTATTAACTACTAAAGTTGCGAGAGCTTCTCCTTCAACATCTTCAGCAATTACAAGCAAGGGTTTTCCCATTTTAGCCACATTTTCAAGAAGAGGAAGTAGCTCTCTTAAGTTACTAATTTTCTTTTCATGAAGGAGAATAAGAGGTTCTTCAAGTACGCATTCCATTCTTTCAGCATCAGTAATGAAATATGGAGATAAATAACCACGGTCAAATTGCATTCCTTCGACCACTTCTAATGTAGTTTCTAAGCCTTTTGCCTCCTCAACTGTAATAACTCCATCCTTTCCAACTTTATCCATCGCCTCAGCAATGATTTTACCAATTGATTCATCATTATTTGCTGAAATAGCTCCAACATGAGCAATCTTGTCTCCAGTAACTTCCTGACTCAATTTCTTAAGCTCCTCTACTACTGCATTGGTAGCTTTATCAATACCTCTTTTCACCAACATCGGATTTGCACCTGCAAGGACAAATTTGAGTCCTTCTCTATAAATTGCTTGCGCTAAAACTGTTGCAGTAGTTGTCCCATCACCTGCAACATCTGAAGTTTTTGAAGCAACTTCTCTTACCATCTGAGCACCCATGTTTTCCCATGGGTCTTTTAACTCTATCTCCTTAGCAACTGTTACTCCATCTTTGGTAATTGTGGGAGAACCGAATTTTTTCTCCAGCACAACATTTCTTCCTCGAGGACCGAGGGTAGATTTTACGGTATCAGCTAAGATATTAACACCTCTTAAGATAGCTTGCCTTGCTTCTTCTCCCATTAATATTTGTTTTGCCATTTTCTCCCTCCTTTAAAGAGATTTTAATCGGTGATTTTAGCTAAAATTTCATCCTCTCGGACTATTACATACTCCTCATCTTCAATTTTAATCTCTGTGCCAGCGTATTTTCCGATGAGCACCTTATCTCCTTCCTTTACTTCGAGAGGCACTACTTTCCCATCTTCAAGAACCTTCCCTTTTCCTACAGCCTTTACTATTGCTTCCTGCGGTTTTTCTTTTGCAGTATCAGGAATAATAATGCCACCTTTCTTTACTTC
>CAZWBN010000153.1:0-4793 GCA_964632095.1 uncultured Clostridia bacterium
TAGCAGTCAATCCGAAAAGAAAAACTCCATATCTTTTAAGTTTTCCATCTCTTGGGTCTCGAATATAAACTAACTTTGTGCCAGCATGAAGCCCAAGCATTCCTTTTTGGTCTGCAACCCACATTGCTTGCCTCAAAAATCCCTTCTTATTCTCTCCCATATAATCAGTCCCAAGAGCAATATTTATATTATATTCAGGCAAAGAAAGAACTTGCTGCCTTAGCTGATGTTCTTCAGGTATATGTATCATAACAAATTCTGGACCAGGTTTTTTCTTTGGGTCAAATAATGTATTTCCCCACATAAAACCTAATCTATAATTTTTAGGGTCAGCTGCAGAGACATAAAGATTGCAAAAAGGATTGTAAACATCATTATCTCCCATCCTTCTTCTTATATGATAAATAGGGAGAGTTTTTAATACATGAAGCACACTTTTAAGTTGTTCAGGAGCATTTGCAATTATACTTTTCTGAAGGGGTGTGAGATTCGGAAGGCGAACAGCTTCGCTCCCGAGATATACGGTTTTTGGAGCAATTCTGCTTGAAATAGCAGAGCGCCACCCGTATGAGCCATACTTTGTCCTTACAGCGGTAGCCTTTGCTCTTGGCTCAAGCCAGTCTAAGGTGACTGTTTTTACATTTGGACCTTTTAATACTTTTTGAAGTTCTTGATAAAACTCTCTATATGCCTCTTCATTATAAATATTGTCACTCATTCTTCATTCACTTAAAATTATTTTTTTCAATTGTTCTTGAACTTCTTCAAAACTTCCTCCTCCAGTATTAAATAGATAAAATTTGCTACTCGAAAGTAAATGCCTGTAAAATTCCTTTTGTATTTCAATTCTATCAGAATTTTTAAATAAAAGATATGGATTAAAGAATGGTTGAGTTTTTAATGTGCTTAAACTTCGAGCCAGACCCGGAGTCTGGCCTGTCTCGAGAATCCTAAGTGCATCTTCTATATCAATTTCTTCTATAATGGGAGAAGTTAAATCGTAACGGAGTAATAAGATAAATTTTACATATGTTCTTTTTATATGCTTTTTGGCTCCTCCAACCCAGTAAGGATCTAAAAGAACATAGGCATTTTTAGAGGCTTTATAACAATAGGGGGCTCCCTTATCAAGTCTGCAATCATCCTTTCTTAAACATTCCGTATCCTCACATTCTTCCTTTCTTGTAACTACATTCTCACATTTACTCCTGTCAAAAAGGGGAGCAAATTTAGGATAAGATTCCACTGTTACTGTTGGAATGAAAAATTTTCTTTCTATACTATCTGCAATTGCTCCATCACCTCCAAAACGAATAAATACAATCTCACTCGAATGTAAACGAATATTATCTAAATGCAGAAGTTTATAAAAATGTTCTGTTTTTTTTGTGCCAGGAGGTCCAATAAATAAAACTCCTTGACCATTTATATCAGCACTCATAGCCCGAACTGAATATGCCTGAAAAAGCTTTTCCCCTACATCACTTATCAGGCTTAAAGCTAAACTCCTTAAGGAGCGATAGCCGTCACTGTTAATTAGGAAACCTGTGTTTGTATCTGGATTATAATATGCATGGGATTCTCTCCCTGGAATACCATCAACTGCATAAATTATTCCATGTGGCTCAAGGTCTGCTTCAAGCTGAGCTGGGTACCAATTCTCAATCCAGAAATCATAAAGATGAGAAACATTGGTTCTTAACTGCACAATTACTCCATTAAGATTTGCGTTCCATTCATAATAATTGTCATATTTCAAATATTCATCAACTTCTGCTATTAAACCATTCCTTCTCTCAACACTGATGACTTCAGTTGGAACTGTCTTTTTAATCCGTGTTTTCGTATTGTTGAGAGCAAGACGTTTTATTTTAGGAGCAGTCTTCAATTGAGAAAGAGCATTTATAATTCTATCTATACCCTTTTCCAGATTTTCCATAGAGGTTGCGTAAGAGATTCTAATATAGTCATCTGCTCCAAAAGAACCTCCAGGGACAATTGCAACATTAGCATATTTGAGAAGATAATATGCTAATCCAAAAGAATTTCTTATTCTCATCCCATTGTGTTCTTTATCATAATAGAAAGATACATTTGGAAAAACATAAAATGCTCCCTTAGGTTTTACGCATGAGATTCCTGGAACGGTCTGCAAACGAGCTAATAAGTAGTTCCTTCTCCTCTGGAATTCAGCAACCATTCTTGAGACTTCATGTTGTGGTCCAGTTAAAGCTTCGAGTGAAGCTTTTTGAGAGATTGAGGAGGGATTTGAAGAAGAATGGCTTTGAATTCTACTCATTCCTTCAATTATTTCAGCTGGACCTGCAGCATATCCTATTCTCCATCCTGTCATAGAATAAGCTTTTGAAACACCATTAATTAGAATCGTTTTTCTTTTCACTTCCTCTCCAAGAGAGGCAAAACTGCAAAATTTAAAATCTTCATAAACTAATTTCTCATAAATCTCATCAGAAATTACATAAATATCTTCTTCAAGAATAATATCTGCAATATTTTCTAAATCTGCTTTTGAATATGCCGCACCAGTTGGATTACAGGGATTATTAAGAATAATTGCCTTAGTTCTCGGTGTAATTGCTTTTTTCAGTTGCTCTGGTGTAATCAGAAATTCATTTTCCTCCTTTGCTTCAATAAACACTGGCTTTCCTTTTGCAAGTTTTACAATTTCAGGATAAGTAACCCAGTACGGTGAAGGAATTATTACTTCATCCCCTTCATTTATAAGTGCAAGGATTAAATGATAAATTGCGCCTTTAGCTCCATTACAGACAATTATTTCAGATGGTTCATATTCAAGTCCATGGTCTTCCTTTAATCTTTTTATGATAGCTTTTTTCAATTCAGGAATTCCATCTGCTGAAGTATATTTTGTAAAATTTTCATCAATAGCCCGTTTACCCGCATCCTTTACATTTTGTGGACTTGGAAAATCAGGCTCTCCAACACTTAAATCCACAACATCTATCCCTTCCACTTTCATTGCTTTTGCCTTTGCCATAATTTTAAGGGTTGGAGATATGCTTATTTTATAAATCCTTTCCGCTACACTCATTCTTTTTACCTTTCTTTTAAATTTAATTTAATAAATTACTTCTCTTCTGTTTTCTTTTGAGCAGAAAACTTCTCCTGAATAATCTTTTTTAAATCAACCCCGGTAAGTGATTGAACCACCTCCGGTAACTGGGAAATAATCTCTGCAACCTGACCCGTTATTTTCGTTGTTCCTAAATTTTTATCGCCACTAATAACAACAATCTTATCAACTTTTGTTAATGGCTCAGAAATAGCTTTTGCCAGTTCAGGTAATTTATTTACAAACATCTCTAAAATAGCTGCCTGATTGTACTTACCCCAAGCATCAGCCTTTTTAAGCATAGCTTCTGCTTCTGCTAATCCAAGTTCTCTCAATCTATCGGCTTCAATTTTACTATCAAGTTTTTTCGCTTCAACTTTTGCCTTGGCTTCAGAGAGAATTTTATAATTCTCTGCCTCAGCTTCTGCAATTATCTGTTGTTTCCTTGCATGAGCGGGTTTAATAACTGTTGCTTCAAGTTCTTTCTCCTTCCGAGCAATCTCAAGTTCTTCAAGTTTAATTGCCTGTTCCTTTTCAATCATATGAACTCTGGCTTCTTCTTTCTTCAATTCCTGATTCAAACGCACCCTTTCAAGCTCATAGGCTAAATCTGCCTGAGCTTTCTTTTTATTTACTGTTACTTGAGATTCAGCTTTCTTAGCTTCATTCAACCAGCTTGCGCCTGCAATTTCTGCTTCAGCTTTCAAACGAGCAATCTCACCGAGTTTTCTTGCTTCTGATGCCCTTATTGTTGCTTCCTTATCATTCTCTGCTTGAGCAATTGCTGCATCCCTCTTAACCGCAGCAATCCGAGGTTGACTTATTGCTTCTAAATAACCCTGAGTGTCGCTTATATCTTTTAGAGCAAAGGAAATCATAGTTAATCCAAGTTTTGAAAAATCTTCTGAAACTGCCTCATGAACTTTTTGTGCAAATTGTTGACGACCTTGATAAATTTCCTCTACCGTCATTGTTCCAATAACCTCTCTTACTTTACCTTCAAGTATTGTATGTGCAACTTCCTTTATTCCATCCTTCCCAACTCCGAGAAATTGTTCAGCAGCAAGAATTATAGAATATTCATCTGAATCTATTTTTACCTGTGCAGAAGCTTCTGCCATCAAAGGGACCCCACCCCTTGTTAGAACCTCTGGGGTTCTAATGTTTAAAGTAATCACATCTATAGGAAGAACTTCTGCTCTCTCAAAAAAAGGCAAAATTAAAGCACCTCCTCCTATTCTGTATCTGTAACCTATTCTTTTCTTTGTCCCGTCAGGCATGACAACAGTTCTTTTTCTTCCTCCAGAAATAATTAGAACCTCATTGGGACCAACTTTTCTGTATTGCTTTGCCATTATCAAAACCGAAATAGCTACAAAAAGAACGATAATTCCAGCTATTATCAACCACCCCATTAAAGTCATTAAAACCTCCTACGAATATTTTATATTTTATAATTTATTTTTGATTAAGAATCAATATTATATTGATTGAGCATCGCTGTCAAGTTTTAAAATATCCCCTAAATTGCTATAATTACTTGAAAAGAAACCTCCGCAGCATAAGACTTTTTACACCTCGGGGGTGTTAATCACGAGGATTTTCAAATGATGCAAAATAGTTATTTTAGAGATAAGCAAAGAGTAACTTTTATGGAAACTTTGATAAAACTAAAAAGTAAAATCTAAAAGTGAAAAAC
>CAZWBN010000154.1:0-4729 GCA_964632095.1 uncultured Clostridia bacterium
TATCCCATTCCTTAATTAATTGTTTTGTTTCTTCTTCAATTTCTTTTAATTGCTGAAAAACTTCTTCCAATTTATCCGTAAGTCGTTCATATTTTTCTCTTAAGTTATTGTATTTTTCTTTTGGAATTTTACCCTCCTCAACCAATGCCTTAAGCTTATTAAATGGAACAGGTTGACCTTCTATTAATGGAACAAGATCAGGTCTAATAAACGGTCCCATTTGAACCTGAATAACTGTGAATCCTTCTTTTGCAACCTTTTTTTCGAATTTTTCGATTATTTTTTTCCGTTTTTCTTCTTGAGTTTTTATTATATTGTCTTTTTTTTCTGTATAAAATTTACTTTTAAAAATCTCGGGAATCCTTTCCTTTAACCTATTAATCAGATTGTTCATATCCTCTCTAAAAGAGCGTCCTTTTCCTGCCGGAAGACTGATTAAACGAGGATGGTCAGGAAATCGAAAGTTATTTACATACAATAAATCATCCGGACTTTTCTCCCCCTTATCCAGCTCTTCAAGTAAATTTTTAATAGTTGTAGACCTGCCTGTTCCTGCCATTCCAGTAATGAAAATATTGTAGCCTCTGCTTTTTATTTTTAAACCCAAGTCAATTGATTTGACAGCTCTATCCTGACCGATTATTCCCCTGTAAGGTTCAATATCATTTGTGGAATTAAATCCAAGAGAATCCGGGTCACACCTCCATTTTAATTTTTCAGGAGGTAATTCTTTAAATTTTTTAACCTTTTTCAATTTCATTTCCATAAATGAATTTTTATCATAGAAAGAAAAAGAAAACAAGTAGCTGGTTACTTGAGTTACAAAAATACATAAGCTCTAAGTTATATTTAAGAATTTTGATTGTTTGTTTTTATAGGGAATTTTTCTTGACATTATTTTTTATTAAAAGTTTAATATTTTTCTTAATAGCTTAAAAAGATTTAAATTATATTTTTCACTTTGCGTTTTAAGTTTTTAGTTTTTATAATGTGAAGTGGAGTTGAGAAAGGACCTTAGAAGATTCTTTTTAATATCGAGGTTTTTAAAATGGTAACATTTAATAAAAATGGAGGTATTAAATGAAAATTTTACTTTCTGGAAATGAAGCAGTAGCAAGAGGAGCATATGAGGGTGGAGCAAAAGTTGCAACAGCTTATCCCGGAACACCAAGCACTGAAATTCTTGAGGAAATAGCAAAATACAAAGAAATTTATTGCGAATGGTCAACCAATGAAAAGGTTGCCTTAGAAGTAGCTCTTGGAGCAAGTTATGCAGGAGCAAGAGCTCTTACAGCAATGAAACATGTTGGGTTAAATGTAGCTGCTGACCCTCTTTTCTCTGCAAGTTATATAGGAGCTACAGGAGGACTTGTGGTGGCAAGTTGCGATGACCCTGGAATGCATAGTTCCCAAAATGAACAGGATAATCGTCATTACGCTCGTTCCGCTAAGATCCCCCTTTTAGAACCGAGCGACAGTCAGGAAGCAAAGGATTTTACTAAGCTGGCATTTGAAATAAGTGAAAAATTCGATACCCCAGTGCTTCTTCGTCTCACCACAAGAATCTCTCATTCAAAAAGTGTTGTTGAACTAAAGGAGAGACACGAGATTTCTATTAAGGGTTATAAAAAAGACTTTTTAAAAAGAGTGCTTCTCCCTGCAGTTGCAAGGAAAAGACATGTATTTGTTGAGGAAAGAATGCTTAGACTTAAAGAATATGCTGAAAAGTTTCCTTACAATAGAATAGAAGAGGGAAAATCAAAAATTGGGGTAATTGCAAGTGGAGTTGCCTATCAGTATGCAAAGGAAGTATTTCCAGATGCATGGTTCCTTAAGCTTTCATTTTCCTATCCACTTCCTGAAAAATTAATACGGAAATTTGCATCCTTAGTTAAAGAGATATACATTGTTGAGGAAAATGACCCGTTTCTTGAAACTGAAATTAAAGCGATGGGAATTAGGGTTATTGGGAAAGAGAAAGTGCCTATAATTGGAGAACTTAACCCTGCTATAATAAGAAAAAGTTTTGGTCTGGAGAAAGAGAAGAAAACATATGATTTGCCTCATATTCCAAAAAGACCTCCTGCTCTCTGTCCAGGATGTCCTCATACTCCTGTTTATTATGCTTTAAGTAGATTAAAAGTTATTGTAACAGGAGATATAGGGTGTTATACACTGGGGGCTTTACCTCCTTTAAATACCACCGACAGCTGTGCAGAGATGGGAGCAAGTATAAGTAATGCTCTCGGACTTGAAAAAGCTTTAAAAGGGACAGAGCATCCAAAAATTGTTGCTGTTATTGGAGATTCTACTTTTTTGCATTCAGGTATTACTCCTTTAATTGATGTGGTTTATAATAAAGGAACTTCCACTGTAATTATTATGGATAATTCCACTACTGCCATGACAGGGCATCAGGACCATCCAGGGACTGGTCGAACATTGATGGGAGAAGAAACAACTAAAATTTCTCTTGAGAAACTCTGTAAAGCTATAGGAATCGAACACACTTATGTTATAGACCCATATAATCTTAAACAAACGAAAGAAATAATAAATAGAGAAATTCATAGAGCTGAACCTTCGGTTATTATAACTAAAAGACCATGTGTTTTACTATTCAGAGGTAAAAAATGGACACCTGCCCAAATTGATCCCGAACTTTGTACTGCTTGTAAACTATGTTTAAGACTGGGATGTCCTGCTATTTCTTTGAGGAATGAGAAGCCCTCAATTGACGAGTTTCTATGTACTGGATGCGAAGTATGTATTGAGCTCTGTCCTTTAAAAGCTATTAAATTGAAAGACCCATCAGGTGAAACAGTCAGAAATCCAAAAATATGAGAATTAAATGCAAATAATAGAAGAAATGAAAAAATTAGAATTGTCTCGGGTTTCGATTTTTTAAAAAGACTTTAAAGTGAGGTGAAAAATGCAAGTAAAAAGTATTGTAATATGCGGAGTTGGAGGACAGGGAATACTTTTAGCAAGTGATATTCTGGCTGATGTCTGTTTAGAATCTGGCTATGATGTAAAGAAAAGTGAAGTACATGGAATGAGTCAGAGAGGTGGAGATGTAATATCCACTGTCCGTTACGGAGAAAAAGTGTATTCTCCAATTATTGGTGAAAATTCTGCAGATATAATCTTAGCTCTCGAAAAATTAGAGGCTTTACGCAATATTCCTTATCTAAAATCTGATGGTAAACTTATTGTAAATGATTATCGGTGGGACCCTCTTCCTGTTGCAAGTGGACTGGATTCTTACCCGGAGGAAGTTCTTGAAGTGTTGAAATCTAATGTTAGGAATATTTATATTGTAGATGGTGCAAAAATAGCAAAGGAAGCGGGAAATTTAAGAACTATGAATGTGGTGTTGCTTGGCGTGTTATCCCTTTTTCTTGATTTTTCGAAAGAAATATGGATTAAAGTAATGGAAAAGAGAATACCCTCTAAATATCTGGAGATGAATTTAATTGCATTTGAAAAAGGAAGAAATTTAAAAATTTAAATGGTGGAGGTAAGTGTTATAATTCCAACATATAATAGAGCTTCATTTCTCAAAGAGGCGATTGAGTCTGTTTTAAATCAGGAGTATTCCAATTACGAATTAATAATAATTGATGATGGTTCAATTGATAATACAAAAGAAATAATTAAGCTATTCGAAGGAAAATTAAAGTATTATTATCAGCCTCACAAAGGTGTCAGTCCTGCACGAAATGCGGGATTAAAGCTTGCGCAGGGTAATTTCATAGCCTTTCTCGATTCTGATGACTTATGGAAAAAGGAAAAGTTAAAAGTACAAATGGAATTTATGAAAAGTCATCCTGAAATAAAGGTATGTTATACGGAAGAAATCTGGATTAGAAAAGGTGTTAGGGTAAACCCTAAAAAGAAACATAAGAAATATTCAGGATGGATATTTGATAAAGTTGTGCCAATTTGTTTACTTAGTCTCTCATCCGCTCTTTTTAGAAAAGAGCTATTTGATGAGATTGGTGTATTTGATGAGAATTTGCCAGCTTGTGAGGACTACGATCTCGGTCTTAGAATTGCCTGTAAATATCCAATTCATTTAATAGAAGAACCTTTAATTATTAAGAGAGGTGGACATCCTGATCAGCTTTCAAAGAAATATTGGGGAATGGATAGATTTAGAATAATTGCCCTCGAAAAAATTCTTAAGGAAAATTTACCTGAAGAATGGAGAAAACTCGTTATTAAAGAAATAATTAAAAAATGCACAATCCTAGCAAATGGTTGTCTTAAGAGAAATAAGAAAGAAGAAACAGAGAAATATCTTAAGAAAATTGATATATATAATAAACTTTTAAATCATAACTAAAAACTAAAAATGTTACGATTTCCTATTTTCGATTTTCAATTTTCGTCAACTAAGGAGGGAGTTACATGGGTGTATTGAATGTTATTAGAAAAAGAAAAAGTGTAAGGAAATATAAATCTGATCCAATTCCAGAGGATGTTTTATTAAGAGTGCTGGAAGCTGCTCGATTGGCTCCATCTGCGAAAAACCTTCAGCCCTGGAAATTTATTATTGTTAGAGATGAGAAAATTAAAGAAAAATTAGTAGAAGCATGTTTAAATCAACGCTTTATAGCAGAAGCTCCAGTTGTTATAGTTGCATGTGGGTTTCCCGATGAATGTTACGCTAAACAGGGAAGATATATGAAGTCCTGGCCAATAGATGTGGCAATTGCAATGGAGC
>CAZWBN010000155.1:0-4727 GCA_964632095.1 uncultured Clostridia bacterium
GTGCTCCTGTGTGGATGTGGATTGCAGGGTTTTTTGGAATGGCTACAAAATATGCGGAGGGATTTCTTGGTGTTAGATTTAGAATAAAAAATCCACGGGGTGAAATGTCAGGTGGACCGATGTACTATGCCAGATACGGGATAAAATACAAGAACTTTGCTAAGTTTATGGGTGCTCTTTTTGCTGCATGCGGAGGAATTGCTGCCCTCTTTGGGACAGGAAATATGGCTCAATCTAATTCAATGGCTCTCGCATTTAATGACCAATTTGGTGTTCCTTTCTGGATTACTGGACTTATTATTACAACTTTTGTTGGAATGGTTGTTCTTGGTGGAATTAAAAGAATTGGTTCAGTATCAGAAAGACTTGTTCCAACAATGATATTGCTATATTTTGGAGGAGCCCTCGTTGTAATTCTGGCAAATATCACTCATCTTCCAGAAGCTTTAACTGTTATTTTTAAATCAGCCTTTACTGCTAAAGCGGTTGGAGGAGCGCTGGTTGGAACTTCTGTTAAACAGGCAATAAGCATTGGAATCAGAAGAGGATTACTTTCCAATGAATCCGGCTTGGGTTCAGCTGCTATTGCACAGTCAGCTTCAAGGTCGGATAACCCATCCATGAATGGTTTAATAGCAATGACAGGAACTTTTATTGATACCTTGGTTGTTAACACTTTAACCACCTTGACGATTGTTCTCTCAGGTGCTTATCTCAAAACAGCAGCTTTTGGAGCAACTGAAGGACTTACATCAACTGCTTTGACCGCAGAAGCATTTGAATCTGTTATACCCTACGGAGGTTATATTATTGCCCTTTCTTCTTTGCTTTTCGGTTACTCCACTCTCCTTGGCTGGTGTTATTATGGAGAGAAATGCCTCGAATATTTCTTTGGAGTAGGTATTATTTATCCATACAGAATTGCTTTTATAGTCTTACTTTTTATTGGAGCTATTGTTCAAGGGGTTCATCTGAATATCATCTGGTATATAGGTGATACAGCAAATGCTCTAATGGCGTTCCCAAATCTTATTGCATTAATTTTTCTGAGCGGACTTGTAGCCAGAACCACAGTCAAGTATTTTTATAAAAATAAAAGATTTTAATGCTTAGAAAAACTCTTTCCAATTTACTCAAATTCATTATAAGTGCAGGAATCATCTCTTATATTTTGATTTACCGTGTATCGCTTAAAGAAATTTTTACGACTTTGTCCTCTGTTAATCCTTTCTGGCTTATTCTATCTTTTTCTCTTCATTCCATTGGATTATCAATAAGCGCATGGCGCTGGCAAATCTTGATGAGAGCACAGGAGATTGAAGTCCCCTTTCTTTTTCTTACCAAATCCTATTTAGTAGGGGCATTTTTTAATCAATTTTTGCCCACAAGATTTGGAGGAGATATGATAAGAATTTATGATGGCTCTCGTTATACTGGCTCTATTCTAAAATCATCTGCAATAATCTTAACTGAAAGGGCAAATGGAATTTTAATTCTTCTTTTGTTTGCTTTCTTGGCATCCATTTTCCGGATAGAACTCACAGAAAAAAATCCAGTTATCTGGCTTTCTTTATTGATTGGCTTCGGTGGGATGATTTTTCTTTTATTTCTTTTAAGCCCGTTTATAACGAAGTTGATAAACAAAATAAAAAATAAAGGTTTCACAGGAAAAATAAAAGAGAAAATTATTTTTTTCAGGGATTCAATAATAATCTATAAAAAAAGAAAAAAAGAACTTATAGAAGTGACTCTTCTTTCTATTTTGCTTCAAATAAATGTAATAATTCATTATTATTTTATTGGTAAAGCCTTAAATATGGATATTCCTTTTGTAGATTATTTCATTATAATGCCGGTTGTCTTACTTCTTATTTCAATACCAATAACAATTAGTGGATGGGGAGTAAGAGAGGGAGCATTAATAGGAATATTTCAGTTTTATTCTTATTCACCGGATTTTGCTGTTTCATTTTCTCTCATTGATGTTGCATTTAATTTAATTATCGGGTTAATAGGAGGGATAGTTTATTGGCTAAGAAAATAATTGCCGGCATTATTTTTGCAGGGGTTATTATTTTATTTGCACAGGAAGATAAAGAGATTGAAAAATATCAAGGTGAACTTTTTAAAATAGGACAGGAAATTGCTGTTTTAAAAGAAAAGTTAAAGAAGGAAAGCGAGAAGGAGTTGACATTACTCAATCAATTAAGAACTATACGATTAAAAAGGGATTTACTTCGGAAGGAAATTGCTTTTTATGAATTGAAATTAAAGCAGACAGAAGCAAAAGTTCAGAATATTAGAGTTGAAATTAAAAAAACTAAAAAAGAGCTTGAAGAGAAAAGAGAAATATTGATGAATGTTTTAGCCTCTCTATATAAATTAGGAAAATTCAGATACATCCAAATTATTCTCTCTGCGAAAAATTTGAGCAATCTTATTTCAGGGAGCAAGTATATTTCGGAATTAATAAAACTTCAGTCTGAAATAATCGAAGATTATAAAAAAAATCTTGAAAAGCTTAAAAAGAATGAAGAGGAATTAAAAAGAAAAACTGAAGAATTAAAGGTTCTAAAAAGAAAAGCAGAGCAGAAAAGAAAAGATTTAAAGCAACAGGAAATAAAAAACAAAATATTAATTGAAAAAATTAAAAAAGATAAATCTTATTATACAAAAGCTATAAAGGAACTAACTTTACAAGCAGAGAAATTAAAGGAAGTAATTAAAAATTTAACAAAAAAAGAGGAGGTTTTTCCATTTGTATTTCCCCCGATATATGAGAAAAGGGGTTTTTTAAATTGGCCTATTGAAGGGCAAGTTATTACTTTTTTTGGTCTTCAGAAACATCCTGTTTTTAAAACCACGATTTTGAATAAGGGAATTGAAATTTCTCCCTATAAACCACATTCCCTTGTTAGGTCAATTTACTATGGAAGAGTTGTGTTTGCCGATTATTTTAAAGGTTACGGGAATTTAATTATAATAGACCATGGGCTGAAATATTATTCTCTTTACGGTTACTGCGCAGATTTTTTAGTGGATAAGGGGAATTTTGTAAAAGAGAATCAACCTATTGCAATAGTTGGTGATACAGGCTCTTTGAAAGGAGAATGTCTTTATTTTGAATTGAGATATAGAACAAAACCCCTAAATCCCTTGAAATGGCTTAGAAAAAGATGATAAGATAACTTACTGAAAATGGAGAAGAAACAAAAAAGAATTCTTGTAATTTCTTCTATTTGTGTTTTTCTGGTTCTTATTGGGAGCTTCTTACTCCCTCAGATAATTTCAAGATTCTATTCACCTTTTTATTTGCTCGAGAGGGTAATTAATTATGTAAAAAATGAATATTTTAAACCAGTTAATCCAGAAAAAGTAACCCCAGCTGCAATAAGGGGGATGCTCAATTATTTAGATCCAAATTCAAGTTACTTGAATCCACAGCAAATGAAACTCTATAAAAGCAGAAATAATTCAGAACTGGGCGATATAGGAGCTATTTTGGTTAAAAGATACAGTTATCCCCAGATAGTAGGAATCATTGAAGATTCTCCAGCACAAAAAGCTGGTTTGAAATTAGGAGATTATATAAGCTCGATTAATGAAGAGTCTACTTATAAAAAAGGAATATGGGAAGTTAGACTCTCGTTAAAGGGGAAAATAAATAGTGTGGTAAATTTAAAAGTAATGCGAAATAATTCCATTTTGGGGTTTAAAATCAAGAGGGAGAGAATTTATGATTCCTATTTTAATATTCAAAAAATTGGTAATAATTATTTACTCAAAATTAATTATTTACCGTCTGATATAGAAGATTTAAAAATAACTTTGAAGAAACTTGATAATAAAGCTAATGGCTTAATAATCGATTTGAGAAATTGTTATGATGGAGATATTACAGCAGGTTTCAATTTAGCAGATTTTTTTATTCCATCAGGCAAAGCCTTCTTTGTAAAAAGTAGAGGTAAAATAATTAAAGAATTTTCTTTTAAAAAAGAAAAATCTTTTTCCAATGTTCCATTAGTTATATTGGTTAATCAGGGGACAATGTCAGGGGCAGAATTATTCGCCTTGCTTTTGGGGAAATATAAAAGAGCAAAAATTATTGGGCAGCCAACTTTTGGTCTTACATGCGTAACGGATGTTTTTAAAATGGAAGATGGTTCTGGAGTTATTCTCACCACAGGTATGGTATTTCTTAGAAAAGGTGAGGAAATATGGGGAAAAGGGATTAAACCAGAAATAATTGTGCGTGAGAAAGAAAATCCCATCCAGAAAGCAATTGAACTCCTTGGTTAATAGAAAGAAGAAAAAAACCATAAAAAATAAAAATTTTTCAATTATATTCCTTCTACTATTTATAATTTTTTTCTCCCTCGATTTTATAGGGTGGAAAACTGGAAATAAGTCGTATGTATTTTATTATTTCTTTAGAGAAAATAGTGATAAGAAACAGATTATGGAAGAGAAAGAAAGACCAAAAGTTGCAATAATTATTGATGACATCGGGAATAATCTTAAAATAGTTAAAGAGATAGTTTCCCTAAAAATCCCTATAACCATTTCAGTTCTTCCTCATTTGCCTTATTCTCAGCAAGCAGCGAAGTTAGCTCATTCAAATGGTTTACAGGTAATGCTCCATCAGCCTCTGGAACCTGTCAATGTTAATAATTATTCTCTTCAGAAAGGGGAGATAATCAGTGGAATGTCTGCTTTTCAGATAAAAA
>CAZWBN010000156.1:0-4710 GCA_964632095.1 uncultured Clostridia bacterium
AGGGTCAAAAATAACTAAATCTGCAAAATAACCTTCTCTGATTTGTCCTCTTCCTTTCAATCCAAATTTTTTAGCGGTAAGATAAGTCATTTTTTTAATTGCTTCTGGAAGTTTTAGAACTTTTTCTTCTCGGACATATTTTCTTAATACTCGAGGAAAAGTTCCATAGTAACGAGGATGAGGTTTTCCCTTTTTTAATTTTCCATAAGGAGCCACTGCATTTCCATCTGAACCTATTACTACAAGAGGATGAGCAAGAATTCGTTTTAAATTATCTTCATTCATCATGAAAGTTATCATTCCCACGCGGTTTTTTTCTTCTATAATTAAATCTCTCATGAATTCATAGGGTTCTTTTCCTGCTTCTTTTGCAGCTTCCAGAATATTTTTTCCCTCCAAATGTTTATTTTTCTCAGTAAAAACAGAACAGATTAAAACCTTATCCCAAGAGCCAAGCTTCTTTTCCTGCTCTTTAACATAACTACGGATTTTCTCATCTAAAGCTGGGTCTTTTAATCTTGCAATAAACTCCTCCGTAGTTCCCTGTCTTGCCCATAAAGGAAAATAAAGACTCAGTCCTGTTGAGCCTGCAATATAAGGATAACGGTCAGCTAAAATCTCAATGCCCTCTTTTTTTGCTTCATCGATTTTGCGTAAAGCTGAATCAATTTTTGACCAGTTTCTTGGATAAGCAACTTTTAAATGGGAAATCTGTAAACTTACTTTTGCTTCTTTTGCAATCTTAATTGCTTCATCAATTGCTTCTAAAAGGTAGTCTCCTTCGTCTCTCATATGAGTTGCATAAACTCCGCCGAGTTCAGATACAACTTTACATAACTCAATAATTTCATCGGTCTTTGCAAAACTACCCGGTGCATACTCAAGCCCGGTTGAGATTCCCAGTGCTCCTGCTTTCATGTATTCTCTTATTATTTCTTTCATTCTTTCTATTTCATTTTCTGTAGGTGGACGGTCATTAAACCCAACAACTTCGCCTCTAAGGGAACCTTGACCGAGCAATGTTGCATAGTTTAAAGCCATTCCTTTTTCATCCAAGCGAGCAAAAAAACCATTGAGGTCTTTCCAGTTTAATTCTATGTCATATTCTTTCTTTAAATATTCCCTTTGCTCTTCAAAAACACTTTCAGGAATGGGAAACGGAGAGTACCCACAATTTCCGCTTATTTCTGTCGTTACACCCTGCCTAATTTTGCTCTCCGCTTTTGGATTAACCAATAATTGGATATCTGTATGACTATGAGCATCAATAAAGCCAGGAGCAATTGCTAATCCTTTTGCTTCTATTACATTCTTTGCTTTTGAACTCTTTAAATTTTTTCTTATTTCATAAATGGTCTCTCCTTTTATAGCAATGTCAATTTCCTTTTCTGGATTACCAAGTCCGTCATACACGATTCCGTTTTTTATCAATAAATCGTATTCTTTTTGAATTGCGCATCCTTTTATTAAAAGATTAACTCCTCCCAATCCAATCACAGTTGCCCCTTTTACAGATGCCTCAATAAATTTCCTTCTCGTTATTTTTTTGTCCATTTCAACCTCCAACAAATAAAATAAAAAATCAGTAATAAAAAGTCAAAAAATAATTGAAAAGTTTATATTTAACTATTGACCAATAACCATTGACAGGATAAATTTATCTATTGAAAAATTAAGGAGGAATTAAAAATGGGAGATAAAAAAATTGTTATTACAGTAATTGAGCAAAAAGGCGAGTGTGGAGCAAATCACAAAAAAGGACAGCAGTTCATTTACAAAGGAGAACTTCCTCAAATTTGTCCCGCAGCATGGAACTCGATTTACCCTTCATTAAGAACTTTGTGGTTTGGAGGAAATTTTCCATGGGAAAAGGAAGGTGAGGCTCATATTGCCTGTCCAGACCATAAAAATCCCGTTGTTTTTAAGCTTGAAAGAAAAAAGGACTAATACCATTTAATAAACTCGATACCAATTGAAAACCTTTTTTCGGATTCTTCTGTATGATTTAAAACCTCATATTTTAAGAAAGGTCTAACTTCAATTTCTTTATTAAAACTTGAAAATATTTTAAATCCAAAAAAAGTTTTCTTTGCATTGAGCGTCAAATTCATATCAACACCAGTGTTTATTTTCTTTTTTAATGTATTAACACCCAAATTCAAAACAAGGTCGAAATTATTTTTGAAATTATATCCACTCGAAAGTTCATATCTAAATTTATTTTCTAAATATTCGAAATCTTTCTGATTTTTTATTCCAAGACCTGTCCCAAGGGAAGAAGTAAATCTTTTGTTTACATCAAGGGGGATATCAATTTTATAATCACAATATCCAAATAAATAAAAATCTTTAATCTTTCTTTCATATTTAATTAATAGGGGATAAGTCATTCTCTCTGGCCAGAAAGTTCCAAGAAATTTTTCTCCCTTTAAAATTGGTGTAAAGGATTGCACTTGAACAACTAATCTTTTAAATTTGCTTTTAAAAAATTCAATTTTAAACTCATTTTCTACACCGAGTTTATAATTTTCATCGAAAGGATAAAATTTGGTTCCAAGTTTTAATTTGTTAATATAATTTTTTATATACCCATCAGATTTAATTCTGAAACCAATATATGTCATGTTTCTATAGTCATAAGTTGTTGTATTTCTTAAAAAGAAATCAAAACCTTTATCTAATGCAATAGAAAATTCTATTTCATGAAGGAATTTCTCCAAATTCACAATTTTAAATTCGCTATTAAAGGATAATTCGCTATTAAAAATTTTATTAAATTTAGTGTTAAGGATTAATAAATTTCTATATTTGTTATTTCCAATATATGTTCCTATTCCTAAACCAACTGTAGTGTTGTTTAAATTCGCCCATAATCGCGAAATAATTTCATTTAAATCAAAAATTTCAAGATTTTCATGAGATGTTAAATGTCTGCACATATGGTATAAGCCTGTTTCGATTTCAAAATTATCTTTTATTCTAAAAAATAAACCTCCTTTTAACCAATAATCTATTTCTCCAATAAGTTTACTATTACTTCGTTGGTAATATTTTGCTCCAACAAATAGTTTCACTGAGTTAATAGGGAAACAAAAATTTATTTGGGGCTTATAATACCTTCTTTCATTTGAGTCAATTCCAAATTCAACATTCGCTTCAGCCCGATTTTTTGTGTTGGAATAGGAAAAAATTGAAATTAATAGAAGAACTGTAAAAATCATTCCTGCTTTAATTAAAAATTTCATATTCTTTGCCACTCAATTATCATTTATTGTAAAAGAGATATAATCAAAAAGTGTGTAAAAACTTTGAGGCGGTAGTTCTCTCATGTAAAATAAAAGACAAAACCACCATGAGAGAAGATAACATGAAAAAGGGTTGTAAATCAACACTTGAATATGAGTATTTAGAGGAATGGGTGAGGTTGAAGCCACAAGAATTCATTCAAGAAATTCTTGAGAAGGAGGTTGGAGAGCTTATAACAGGACTTTATTTCGTGCGCTTTCAAATTGGAGATTTTGAGCTTGCTTTAAGAGCTCTTTTAAGGATGCATTTCTTATTAAGTGGATATATAAAAAATATTTAAAAAGAAAACTGAAAACAAGAGAAAAGCAGTGTTTTTAAAAACTTTGAAAGAATTTATTAGAAGGGAAATTTAAAAATAATGGCTGGGAAGCAGGGACTCGAACCCCGATTCTGCGGTCCAGAGCCGCATGTCCTACCATTGGACGACTTCCCAGCTCAATATTTATTATAAAAGGGACTTAAGAAAAGTCAAGAGTTGAGACACCTTGTAAGTTCCTTAATCTTTGATTCTCAACCACTTGAGCCCTAAATTGCCATTAGAAAATATTACTGAAAAGAAACCCTCCGTGGTGTAAGCCTTTTTACACCTCGGGGGTGTTAATATCATGATTTATGGGAGGGATAAGAAGAAAACATCTGGACTTTAGGTAGCTGAGAGAGAAAAATAAATTTAAATATTAATGTAAAAAAAGAGGAAAGGTAGGTAATGTCTTAAAATTCCTGTAAAAATGGAGGAGCCTCTGGTAAAATGAGAAACTTAAAAAAATCTTTAAAAAAGGAGCTCCATGAAAAGATACCACCATCACTAAAAATTCGCAAGCGTGATAAGGGAAAATTATTGGAGGATTAGGAGGCGAGTTTAAATGTGTTAAAACTTCTATTGAGGCATAGAAAAAGTGTAAGGACCACAAATTTAGTGGAGAGGAGTTTTGTGGAAGAGAGAAGAAGGAGAAAAGTCATAGGAGGATTTTTCACAGAGAAGGCAGGTTTAAAGATAGTGTTTTCAGTGTTGATAAGGGCTTCGCGGAGATGGAATAAAATTCCAATGAGCGAAAGAGAACTTGCTCAAATTCAGGAGTTGAGAATTAAATTTGGAATAGTAGATGAAGAAAGAAAGGAGATTCAAAGTGCAAGTTAATTTAAAGCTCTTCCTTTTTACAGGAAAATTTGGACTTGACCTTATAAAAATTCCGAATAAATAAATTTTTTTAAAAAAACCCAATAAAATTTTAAAAAAAACCGACTTATTATATATAGAAGGATAATTATATTTTTCTAAAAGTTTTTTCGTTGGAAGGAGACAAAAATGATAGGCTCTACTGGAGAAAGATGTCCTCAATCAGGAATATGGAAATGCATGTCATGTGGTAGAACAATAACTTTAGAAAAAGGTAGTATTTTCCC
>CAZWBN010000157.1:0-4702 GCA_964632095.1 uncultured Clostridia bacterium
ATGCGGGAATTAAATATGCAAAGCATGTTATTGAAACCATTGAAAAATTGAAAGCTGAAGATAAGGGAATAGCTGGATTCATAGGAGAATCCCTCCTCGGAGTTGGTGGACATATCCCGCTTCCAGAAAACTACCTTAAAACAATTTATAAAGCAGTAAGGGAAGCTGGTGGAGTATGCATTGCAGATGAAATACAGGTCGGGTTTGGGAGAGTTGGTACTCATTTTTGGGGGTTTGAAAAACAGGGAGTCGTTCCCGATATAGTCACTTTGGGTAAACCCATGGGAAATGGTCATCCTCTTGCAGCTGTGATTACAACTACTGAAATAGCAGATGCTTTCAATAATGGAATGGAATATTTCAACACTTTTGGAGGAAATCCAGTTTCATGCGCTATTGGAATGGCTGTTCTTGATGTAATTGAAAATGAGAATCTTCAGGAAAATGCATTAAAAGTTGGAAATAAACTCATGGATGGATTTAGAGAACTTCAAAAAGAATATCCAATTATAGGTGATGTAAGAGGGTCAGGACTTTTTATTGGAGTGGAGCTTGTAAAAGATCCTGAAACAATTGAACCTGCTCCAGAAATTGCAGAAGAAATAGTTGAAAGAATGAAAGATGAGGGGATATTAATGAATACTGAGGGGCCTTATAATAATGTTCTTAAAATAAAGCCTCCAATAATTTTTACAGAAGAGAATGCAGATTGTGTAATAAATACAATGGAGAAAGTTTTGAAAAATATACAATCTTAGAAACGAATATAATAAATTTATGTCTTGACTTCATTCTTTTAACTCCTTAAATTATTAGAACAATGTGGAAAAAATATAAAGGATATTTCTACTTTAGCATATCAATTTTAATATCCGTGTTACTTATCTGGTATCTTATTTCGCGAATAAATTTTGAAATACTGAAGAAAACATTTGTAAATATTTATTTTCCGAGTCTATGTATTTATTTCTCTTTAGCATTGATAGCAAGCTGGTTTCGAGCATGGAGATATAAATTTCTCCTTAAACCTCAGCCAATAACTTGGGGCAATATTTTCTTAGTTACTTTTATTCGGAATCTCTTTGTTGATTTACTCCCTGCCCGAATTGGCTCTCTTTCCTACATTTATATATTAAATAAAAGATTTACCTTTACCTTTGAAACAGCTACATCCACTTTTTTAATGGCTGTGGTGTTTGATTTTTTAACTTTGAGTCCAGTTCTTATAGGAGCTGTACTAATTGTAAGTCTTGAAAAGATTTCGATTTCTATTTCCAGTTTACTTTTTTCAGCTTTGATTTTCTTCATTATTATCTATTTTATCCTTCTTAATTTAGAGAAAATTATTAATTTATTTACAAAGATTTTTAATTTTCTTTTGAAAAAAATAAAATCAGAAAGAAAAGAGTGGGCTCAAAGAGCAGTAAGAAAGTTTCATTTAACTTCAGATTCAATAAGACAGATAAAAGCACGAAAAATATTTTGGCAAATCTTTTTTCTTTCTATTCTAATAAGAATGGCAAAATATGGTTCTCTTTTTTTCCTTCTTCATGCTCTTCTTTTTAGCCATGATTTTTCCTGGGGAGATTTAAGTTTTTCAAAATTGATTTTAGGAGTAACAGGGGCTGAATTTTCTTCAATCTTACCTGTAAAGGGAATTGGTGGATTTGGGACATGGGAATCTGCTTGGGCTTTAAGTTTCAAATTAATGGGTTTTAATCCTGAAATAGCCATTATTTCCGGGATATCCCTTCATTTCATAACTCAATTTTTCGAATATTTTCTCGGGATAGCAAGTATAATTATTCTTGCTTTTCCTTTAATAAAAAAACATTAACTAAATAATTTCAACATAGACTTTTCTTCTTCTTGGTCCATCGAATTCGCAAAAGAAGATTCCCTGCCATGTGCCAAGGGCTAATTTCCCGTCCTCAATTATTACAGAAATAGAATGACCCACTAAACTTGCTTTTATATGAGCAGGAGAATTCCCTTCACTGTGCTGATATTTCCATACATAGGGAATTAATTTGTCCAGCGCCATAAGAATATCTCTTTTTACGGATGGGTCCGCATTTTCATTAATAGTTATTCCGGCAGTTGTATGGGGAACATAAACAAAGCAAATCCCTTTGTTTTTTTCTGACTCTTGAACTAAATTTTCAATAGCAGAAGTAATGTCAATAAATTCTTCTCGTTGATTTGTTTTTACTTCAATTATTTTCATTTTAAGATTGAAATATAATGAAAATAGTAATTTTTTTCAACTTTTAAAAATTGATTTTTAATTATTTTTGATATAATTTAATTTTCTTAGTATAGAAAAAGGAGGTGGATTTATGAGATTCTTAATAACAATTTTATTAATTTTGTATTTGTTTTCATCTCCAGCTTGGAGCAAGGTCGAAAAGGCTAAAATTGAGGGACAGACTATTTTGAATTACATAAAGGTTTTAGCCGATAATTCCATGGAGGGAAGGAAAAGCGGACTTGAGGGGGCACGCAAGGCTGAGAACTATATTGCTGGGAAATTCAAAGAATGGGGTATAGAACCCGCTGGTGAGAATAATGGTTATTTCCAGAATATTTTCATTGAGTTTTTTAATATTGAACCTGGAGTTAATTTTGAGATTCTTACTGATAGGAAAAATAGAAAATTCTTTTATGGTGATGACTGGAGTATTCAGAAATTCTCGGGCTCGGGTGATTTCGAGAGTGAAATAGTTTTTGTTGGCTATGGAATCCATGCTCCTGAGAAGGGTTATGATGATTATTCTGGAGTAAATATCAAAGATAAAATTGTTTTATTCCGAACTGGATTGCCAACTAAACTTGAGAAAAAGTTAAAAGAAGAAAGTAAAATTGAAAACAGAATTAAAGCTGCTCAAAAACTGGGTGCAAAAGGAGCTTTAATTTTTTCTGATTCCTCCCAGGGTAGATTTTTCCGACTTCGTCTCAAAAAAGAAATTTACAAACCAGATTTTGTAATATTAAGAATAAAGGATAATGTAGTTAATTTTATTTTCGAGGATTTACCTACTGAAATTAGATATTTATTCTCTGAAATTGATAAGAAATTAAAACCAATGTCTTTTGAGACAGGTACTAAAGCACGGATTCATGTAAAAACTACTTTTGATGAGAAAAGAATTGCAAAAAATATTCTCGGGAAAATATCAGGCATTGATAAAAATCTTAAAGACGAGTATGTCATGATAGGAGCTCATATGGACCATCTTGGCATTAATCCTCTTGGAGAAGTAATGAATGGAGCCAATGATAATGCTTCCGGGACTTCAGTTGTGATGGAAATAGCAAGAGTGATGAAGCTTAACAAAATTAAACCAAAAAGAACAATTATTTTCTGCCTCTGGGGAGCAGAGGAACAGGGACTTCTTGGTTCAAAATACTATACAGAACATCCCCTCTATTCCCTTGAAAAGACAATTGCTTATTTTAATCTTGATATGGTTGGACATGGAAACGGAAAAGTTAACTTTAGAGGAATTTATTATGGACCTGAAATCTGGGAATTTCTGAAAAAGAATCTTGAAAAAGACATAATGGAATATGTAAATCCAGGGAGAGGTGGGCCAGGAGGTTCTGACCATACTTACTTTTTAAGAAATGGTGTTCCTGGTTTTGCCTTAATGACGAGTGGTTATCATTTTAAGTATCATCGCTCAAGAGATGACTGGGATTTAATAAAACCTTTAATTCTCGAGAGAACTGCCCGTTTTGTTTATGAATCAGTTCTAATGCTTGCAAATAGTAAAGAGAGTTTTCTTTTTCCAAAAAGGAGAGAAAGATATATATGGAAAAATCAAAATATAGTTAATTACCATGCTTTGACAATCTCTAAAGTTCTTGAGAAATTTATGAATATTAAAGACAAAGATATTGATATTCAATGTATAATTCCTGATTTCAGAGAAGGTTTTAGTGAAAATGAGTTAAGATTGGATATTTTAAAACAAATTGATAAATTGCAAACTGAAATAAGAAAATCAAAAGGGCTTATTTATTATACGAATGCTTCTGCTATTTTCCCTAACACCCGCCAGGGTAAAATTACTCTTATTGCAGGTTTAAAAGGAATATCTTCTTTTAAAGATGATTATTCCTGGCTCAGAATATTTGCAAAGCAAGGGATTCATTGTTTATTTCTTGACAAGAATGATTTGTCTTTTAAAGAAAATATACTCTGTGTAGATAGTAAAAATTTAATAAAAACAGCAAATGAAGCAGGTGTTTTACTTGTTATTTCTGGTTTAAATGATGAGCAGATAAAGGAGATATTAAAGGTTTCCAAGCGACCCATACTTCTTGTAAGTGAAAAAATTCCTTCTGAGGAATATATAAATTTAATAAAAGAAGGAGAGCATGCTCTTGGTTTGAAATTTTCGGAAAAGGAAAGCCCGGCTGATTATTTTAAAAAGCTTTCTGAGGCAAAAGAGAAACTGGGTTCAGAGAATATATTGATATGGAATGAAAAATGTTTATGGTCTGAAGAAGGTAAAAATAAATATTTTGATTTAATTACATTTCTTATAAAAGAAAAATGGGAGAGACAGGATTTAACTGCTGTTTTTTCGGGAACTTTTCTCAAAGTGTTGAGTAAAGCAAGAAAAGAAGGTCCACAAAGACCTTATGCCTATATCCCATTTTAATAATTTTGGGCTAAGAAATTAAAAGTTTTAAA
>CAZWBN010000158.1:0-4587 GCA_964632095.1 uncultured Clostridia bacterium
GAACTCTATGAAATAGATTTAATCAAGAACAAAAATAAACTTTCCATTCTTGATGGAATAATTGTTCAATACCATAGAGGACCTTCTTACCATGCTCAATGGGCAGAAAAATGCGAATGTCTCATTTTAAGTACAGACCCGGTTGCTGCTGATTTTATTGGGTGGCAATTCATTGAGAAATTAAGAAAAAAAAGAGGACTTCCTACTCTTGAAGAAGAGAGAAGAAAACCTTATTATTTATTTACAGCAGAAAAAATGGGCTTGGGAAAAGCAAGTTTAGATGATATTCAATTAATTGAATATGAGGTTTAAATAATGCGTAAAATTTCAAGAAGAGATTTCTTAAAAACAGTAGGAGGAGCTGGTCTGATTGCATCAAGCATGCCTTCCAGTTTTTTAGTGGACCTTTATGCTCTGAGTCCATCAGCTAAGCTTTCCCAAGTTGAAGCCTGGTTTTATAAAAAGCTTCCTGATAAAGAAGTGGAATGTGAACTCTGTCCTCGATATTGTAAATTGGGGGACAGGGAAAGGGGATACTGTGGAGTAAGGGAAAATAGAGATGGGATTTATTACACATTGGTTTATGGAAAAGTGTGTGCAGCTCATATTGACCCGATAGAGAAAAAACCTTTTTTCCACTTTCTCCCAGGAACAACCGCCTTCTCTATCGCAACAGCTGGATGTAATGTCAATTGTAAATTCTGTCAAAACTGGCAGATTTCTCAGGTAAGACCTGAACAGGTTGAAAATGTGGATTTACCTCCGAGAGATGTTGTTAGATATGCCCTGAAATACAGATGCCCTACAATAGCATATACCTACACAGAACCTGTAATATTCTACGAATATATGTACGATACTTCTGTAGAAGCTTCGAAAAAAGGTATAAGAAATGTTGTGGTAACAGGAGCCCATATTAATCCAGAACCTATGAGAAAACTTACTAAAGTTGTTGATGCAATAAAAATTGATTTAAAAGCATTTTCTGAAGATTTTTATAAAGAATATGTAAGAGGGGAATTAAAGCCGGTTCTTGAGGCTATAAAAATAGTTAAAGAAAGTGGTAAATGGCTGGAAATAGTCTATTTGGTTATTCCAACCCTTAATGATAGCCCAGAGGAAATAAGAAAAATGAGCAGATGGATTATGAAAGAAATAGGACCTGATGTTCCAGTGCACTTTTCTCGCTTTCACCCAATGTATTTAATAAAAAACCTTCCTCCAACTCCAGTATCAACATTGGAAAGAGCAAGAAATATTGCCCTTGAAGAGGGTATTAATTATGTTTACATTGGGAATGTCCCAGGACATAAGGCAGAAAGCACTTACTGTCCAAACTGCAAAAAGGTGGTAATTAAACGGTTTGCATACCAAATACTTGAAAAGAATTTGAAAAAAGGAAAATGTAAGTTCTGTGGACAATCCATCCCGGGTGTCTGGAGCTAATGAATTTTCTCTTCCCATTTCTCTTAGGTTTTTCTGCTCTTTCCTTTCAGATTTTTCTTATGAGAGAATTTGCAGCGCACTACTACGGAAATGAAATCACTTATGGATTAATTCTTTCCTTCTGGCTTTTATGGGGCGGAATCGGGAGTCTACTCGCCAATAAAATAAAATATTCCTTTTCTGTCTTTACTTTATTTTACTATTCACTTGCTCTCTTTTTCCCTTTTTCATTAATTTTTCTGAGATATTCAAGATATATTTATAAGATTTTACCTGGAGAAATAACCGGAATTTTCCCGATTTTTATTACCTCCTTTTTTCTAACTTTTCTTATTTGCTTTCCCCTCGGAACTCTTTTTGTTTTAAATGTAAAATTTTTTAAAGGAAAAATTGCTTTTGTATATTTGATTGAAGCCCTTGGCTCAACAATTGGTGGAATTCTAACTTATTTCCTTCTCATTCCCTTCTTCTCCAATTGGCAGAGTTCTCTTATTATCATTGGGTTTATTATCCTTTGTCTTTTCTTCCTTGAAAGAGGTAAAAGGAAGATCTATCCCTTACTTCTAATTCCCCTTCTGGTATTCCTTATTTTTCTTGATAAACCAACGCAAAAATATTACTGGAAACCTTTTAATTTTATTGAAGCAAAGGATACTCTATATGGGAAATTATCAGTGATCAAAACAGAAGAACAGCTCTCCCTTTATGACAATGGACTTCTGGTCTACTCTTATCCAGACATAATCAATGCAGAAGAAGCTATTCACTTTGCTATTATTCAACGACCCCAAGCGAAAAGTTTGCTTCTAATAGGGGGTGGAATTGGTGGAGCTATTGCTCAGGCTCTTAAATATAAAAATTTGAATATTGAATATGTGGAACTTGACCCCCAAATAATTAAAATTTCAATGAAATATTTGCCCGAGAAAGAGAAAAAATTTTTAAGAAATAAAAGGGTCAAAATATATTTCCAGGATGGAAGGGCGTTTTTAAGTAAAACCAAGAAAAAGTATGATGTAATAATTCTGAATCTTCCTGAACCTTCCACTGCTCAAATTAATAGATTTTATACACTGGAATTTTTAAAATTAGTAAAAAGAAAACTCTCCCACGGTGGTATCTTTTCTTTTAAAGTCTCATCTTCTGAAAATTATATAAATTCACCTTTACAGAAATTTCTTTCCTCCCTTTATTTCACAATGAAAAAGGCTTTTAAAAATGTGGAGGTAGTTCCCGGAGATACAAATATATTTATAGGCTCTGATAGTCTTATCACCCTGGATTATAGAGAACTGGGCAAAAGAATTGAAGAATTAAAATTAAATAATCTATGGGTTAACTCTTATACTCTGTTTTCCCGTCTGAGAGAAGAAAGGATTAATTTTCTTTATGAAAAAATAAAATCAGGAAAGGCAAAAATTAATTTAGATTTAGTCCCTATAAGTTATTTTTATAATTCAATTTTATGGGCAACTCATTTTAAAGGAATAGAATCAAAATTTTTAACTTTTCTTTCCCAAGTCCCAAAATTCTGGTTACTGGATTTTCCTTTAATTATATTTCTAATAATTTTAATTCTTCTTATATCAAAGAGAGCAAAATTTTATTCCTATTTGCTTCCTGTATGGCTCATGGGGTTAACTACTATTTCTCTTGAATTAATTTTAATAATAGCTTTTCAGGTAAACTTTGGATATGTATATCAAAAAATAGCATTGCTCTTCTCCGCTTTTATGTTTGGGTTATTTTGTGGTGCTCTTTTTGGGAAATGGAAAAAAAGTGCAAAATTTATGGACTTAATACTCATTCAGTTTAATTTTGTGATTTTAACTTTTATAGCATGGAAGTTTATTGAAACAAAATGGGCAGAATTCTTTCCATATATTTTTCTTTTACTCATGGGTTTCTCAGGCGGAGTGTTATTTGTAATTGCAAATGAATTATTTTTGAAAGAGGAAAAGAACTATGGTATTGGTTATGCATTTGACCTTTTTGGTTCATTTTTGGGCGCTTTAACCTTATCCACTATTTTAATTCCTCTTCTTGGGTTGCCTTTGTTAACCAAATATATATTCTTAGCGAATTCTTTCTGTTTTTTATTTTTAATTTTGAATTTAAAAATAAAAAGTTAATTTTTTATAAATTGAAGACTCGTATAAATTTATGATATAGTAATTAACCAAATTTATGTTTCGAGGAGGAAAAATGAAAAATAAAATCGCAATTTTTCTTCTGATTTCTTTTATTCTATTCTCTACACATATATTCTCTCAAACAGTTGATGAGATTATCTCAAAAAATATCGAGACAAAAGGCGGACTTCAAAAATTAAAATCTATAAAGAGCATGAAAATGACAGGGAAAGTCTTTACAGGCGGATTTGAAATGTCCATGACTTTATGGGCAAAAAGACCAAACAAGAGCAGAATGGAAACTGTTTTTCAAGACCAGAAAACTGTTCAGGCTTATGATGGAGAAAAAGCTTGGCAGATAAATCCATTTATGGGCTCAAATGAACCTCAGGAAATCAAAGGTCTTCAAGCAGAGGATCTGAAAGAGAGAGCTGATTTTGATGAACCCTTGATAGATTATAAAAAGAAGGGACATAAAGTTGAATTTATGGGCAAGGAGGACCTCGAAGGAACAGAGGTCTATAAGTTAAAAGTAACCATGAAAAGTGGGAGGGTTGTTTATATTTATCTTGATACTGATTCCTGTATAGAATTGAAACAAAGTACAACACTGAATTATCAGGGAACTGAATATCTTGTGGAAACAATTTTTGGTGATTATAAAGAGGTGGGTGGTATTATGATGCCCCATTCTATTGAAACAAGGATAAATGGACAGACTCAAGCACAGATAACAATTGAAAAAGTTGAATTTAATATTGAAATTGACGATAGCCTCTTTAAAATGCCCACTAAAGAAAAGTAATTAATTCAAGAAAATTGGGAACTCTGTTTAATAAAAACCTACCTTTTGATTCTGTCAACGAATTACAGCTTCTTATAAAATCAAGGTATCCCATAATATATCTTGAAACATGGGAGGAAGAGAGAGCAGAAAGGCTTATCAAAATAGTCGCAAAAAATTTAAATAAATTTCTATTTATCTGGAAATCCACAAAAGGTTTATTTC
>CAZWBN010000159.1:0-4571 GCA_964632095.1 uncultured Clostridia bacterium
TCAAGAGGTCGGGGGTTCGAGTCCCCTCAGCTCCACCAAATCTTGATTTTCTAAAAATTTATTATCATCTTCCGCCAAATCGTGGATTCACTACATTACTGAAGACAGAGCCAAAAGTATAACTAACACCGACCGAAAGAGAATATTCATATCCTGTTTCAAGCTCTCGCCTTCTTAAAAGAACTTCTTCCAGGGTTACTTCTCCCTTTGGGAGATAGAGCTGGTCTCGAATGCGCTGATATCTACCTCTTAAATATATTGAAAGTCCCTTAAAAATTCTGAATGAGAGATGACTCCAAAAAGTAAGCCTGTTTTTTTCAAAATCATGAAAGTAATGAGAGCCCTGCAAAGAAGCAGATACATTTCCCCATGGCTCTTTAACTTCCATAATTATTGAAAGCGATTCATTATATAATTTCTCCGAGGTTTTATAATAAATTGTCTCCTCAAAATAATTTGCGAAATTAATACCAACTCTATAAAGACATCTTAACTGTCTACGAGTTGAAATCGAATAAGGGAAAAAATTATATTCAATGGCTGGTGCAAGGGTATAAAAGGATTTTAAATTATTGTATGTTGATGAATAAATTCCAAACCAGCCGCCTATTGACCAGTGTTCTCCTATGCTTTTTACTATTAAACTCGAAAAATTTATATTTTTATAGGTACTTATTATTGTTTCATCTTCATATTTAAATTTTTTTTCATCAAAATTACCTGAGATTCCCATTCTTATTTTTAATTCAGGAGTTACTCTATTTGCTGAAAAATTCATATCAACTGAACGAGAACTTCTGTATTTCTCCCCACTCATATCACCTCCAATGCTAAGACTAAATACCCAGAAATTCCATTTGTCTTCCACTGCAGTGGGTTCTAATTGTTTCTGAAAATTTATAGAAAAATATTTTTCCAGAGGAGTTCTTAATAAAAAAGGGAAAAGTCCTCTCTTCAGAGTTTCTACTAATCCTTTACGAGTTTCATCCCATGTATCTGTCTTATATGAAACATATACTAAGGTATATTCCATACCTGAAAATTCATTCTGGCCTATAAATGTTAAAGTATATTTCCGTCCTCCTCCGCCTGTCCTTTCGTCTGTAATCAGGATATGAATATCTGCTTCAAATTTATCCCTTACATAATTTACAAATGTTATTTCTGTTCGGATAAAATCTCTGTCACATCTTCTACAATCAATGAAAACCTTCGGAGCCTGTTCTTTTATTTTATTCGGGTCAAATTCCAGCTTTTGGGAGTAGGGTTTAGAAAAACAGATAAGAATTAGAATTGCGAAAACAGCTGGACTTTTAATTCGTTGAATTATCATATTAACCTCCTATTATTGCATATACAGATTTATAATTTTAAAAGAAAAATTAGAAAATTAAAAAGATTTATTTAAGCAGGAAAAGTTTTCAATACTTTTTTCAAAAATGGAATTATACTTCATGTTCAACTTTAGGTCATTCGAATTAAAATATTTCTCCGTTGAATTTCCCAGACCATTCGCATCTTTTTACGCCAAATATTTTTTATAAAAAATTCAAAGGTTGCAATTTTTCTCTTATTAAAATAAGATATCTAAAAATGATAAAAAGAAAAAAAATAAATCATAATATTAATGAGTTGTTACCTCAACTTACAGATAGACTAAAAAAAGAAAAAGATATAATTTTTGCTTATATTTTCGGAAGTTATGGCAAGGGAAAAATTACTCCTTTAAGTGATGTGGATATAGCAGTTTACCTTGATACGAAAGGAAAAATCTGGGAAAGAAAACTTGAGCTTCTATCTATTATTATTGATATTTTACAAACTGATGAAATAAATTTTATAATATTAAATGAAACAACTCCTTCTCTTGTGTGCTCTATTTTAGATACGGGGAAACTTCTTTTCTCAAAGGATGAAATAAAAAGGATTTCTTTTTTTGTAAAAAATTTAAAGGAGTATCTTGATTTAGAATATCACCTCTCAAAGATATGGAAAGCAATGAAAAATAGAATAAAAGGGGGACAATTTGGTTTCTGAATTAATAATAAGAAAAAGACTTGAACGGCTTGAGGAAAGTTTAAGGAGGTTGAGAACAAAACAAAAAATTTCATTGAAAGAATTTTTAAAAAACTGGGAGATTCAAGATATTGTTTTAAGAGAATTTGAAGTTGCAATCGAGGCATGTGTTGATATAGGTTCTCATATAATTTCTGAGAAAGGCTGGAAGTCTCCTGAAAAATATACCGATATTGCCGACATATTAGCAGATAAAGGAGTGATATCCAATGAATATAAAAAAACATTAAAAAAAATCATTTCTTTTAGGAATATAATTGTTCATGAATATTTATATATTGATTTTAAAAAAGTTTATGAAAATCTTCAGAGAATTGATGACTTAGGAGAATTTGCGAAGTATATTGAAAAGTTTTTAGAAAGAGAATCATAAAATTATCATTTTCTCTTCCAGAAAAAATACGCGGGAAGACCTATAAATATAATAATTAAACCTGCAGCAGATTGGAGAGGTTGTTGCTGTAAGGTATTAATAAATAACCAACCATTAATTATAATAAAAATTAAAGGAACAAATGGATAACCCCAAACACGATAAGGTCTTTCCAAATCCGGTCTTTTCCATCGCAAAACAAAAACTGAAATTCCTGTAAAAAAGAAAAATAATATTACAGCAAAGACAACATATTCGTATAATTCTCGATATGTTCCAGAAAGACACAAAATGGATGACCAAACTCCCTGAGCAATGATAGCAATTCCTGGAGTGCGGTATTTTGGGTGAACAGAAGCTAATTTTTTAAAAAATAACCTGTCTTTTGCCATAGCGTAAAAAACGCGAGGTCCATACAAAATGGTTGCACTTAGACATCCAAAAATTGAAATCATAATTATGGCTGAAATCAAAATCGCACCCTTTGAACCAAAGAGAGCTCCTGCAGCAGCTTCAGCTATTCTCCTCACTCCAGCGATTTTGTTTATGGGAAGAGCATGAAGATAAACAATATTTACCGATAAATAAATTAAAATTAGTGAGAAGGTTCCTAATATTAAACCAAGGGGAAGATTTCTCTTAACATTTTTAATTTCACTTGCTGTACAGTTCACAGAATACCAACCATCATAAGTCCAGAGAACAGCGATTAAAGCAACTCCAAAAGCCTTTAACCAGTTTAACTTAAATCCTGCTATTGAAAAGAAGTTTTGAAAATTGAGATTTCCCCCTTTGCTTATTGAAAAACCAAGGATTACAATTAAAACGATTGCTCCTACTTTTAAAGTAGTAAAAATATTTTGGACTATACTTCCTGATTTTAAGCCAAAGTAATTAATAACTGTCAAAAGAGCAATAGAAAAAACAGCTATAACTTGTCCGGTTGAAAGTTGATAATTAAAACCAAAGAGAGAAAATTGAAAAAGATAATTCTGGGGCGAAAGGGAAGGGACGAAATAGCCCAGATATTCTGCGAAACCCACGGCTAAAGCAGCAACTCCTCCACACTGGATAACAAGGAAAAAAGTCCAGCCATAAAGAAAGCCAGCTAATGAACCATAGGCTTCCTTTAAATAAATATACTGCCCTCCTGCACGGGGAAGAGAGGCTCCCAGTTCTCCAAAAGTTAAAGCTCCAGTAAGAGTTATCAAACCTCCTGCTATCCAAACAAGCAAAATCCAGCCCTGGGATGGAAGAGAAAGAGCAATATCACCTGTTGTAAGAAAAATCCCAGAACCAAGAACTGCGCCAATTACAAGTAGGGTGGTATCAAAAAGATTAAGTCCTTTTACTAATTTATTCTGGCTTTTATTCAAAATTACTTTATTTCAGGTAATTTTTTTATTCCAAAAATTTCTGCATGGCTCTCAATTATTTTCTTTAATTCCTCTCTAACTTCGTCAGAAATAACAGGCTCATCTTTTTGAGAAAGAAGCTCCATTACATATTCTGAAGCTCTTTCAGCTATTGTCTTTTTCCCAGATTCCACCCATTGCCCATAATTTCCTCTATCCAGTAATTTTGGAAAGGTATGCTCTAATTTATACCATTTTCTTGTATGAGGATGAGTAAGAAAACTTGCATCCTCTTTTATTTCAGACAATAACTCAATCGCAATTGGCTCATCTCGTTGACTGATACCTCCGACTAATCTATAGGCAATTCCACAGATTTCATTATCTATTACTAATTTTTCAAAACTCTGGCAGCTTTCAAAATCCATCATCCCTCCACCAGAAACAACATTTATTCCTGAAAGAGCTGCTAAAATTGCTCCAAGTCCTGATTCAAGTCCAGCCTGAGCATCCACACATTTTGCATCGCTTAAACCCATATACGCATGGGTAGGGAGCCCCAATTCTTTACCAATTTGAGAATAAGCTGAATCAAGCATCATTGTTTCAATCGCTCCCATTGGAGTTGTTCCTGTTCTCATGTCAAAACCTGAAGGTGAACCACCAAAAATAACAGGTGCTCCTGGATTGGCTACTTGAGAGATAACCAAACCCGATAAATTCTCTGCTACATGTTGAACTAATGCCCCTGTAAGAGTTACTGGCGA
>CAZWBN010000160.1:0-4559 GCA_964632095.1 uncultured Clostridia bacterium
AGGCAATTAATCTCAGTAATGGGAGAGAATTGAAAACCGTTAAGTTAACTGATGGCAAGAAAGAAATAATAATTGGAACAAAACTGGGTAAAGCCATTCGTTTTTCAGAAACACAGGTTAGACCCATGGGAAGAACTGCTGAGGGAGTAAGGGCGATTTCACTATCTTCGGAAGATGAGGTAGTCGGGATGATTATTATCAGCGAAAATGAAAAGTATGTTTTTTCAGTTACTGAAAAAGGGTATGGGAAAAAAACTCCTATGGAAGAATATCGTGCTCAGAATAGAGGAGGAATGGGGATTATAACTCATAAAATTAATGACAAGGTTGGGAAAGTGATTGGCATAATGGGAATTGATGATGAAGAAATGATTTTGATAACAGCATTGGGAAAGGTGATGAGAATAAGAACAAAGGCAATCAGACCCATGGGAAGAATGACCCAGGGGGTCAGAATAATAGATTTAGCTCCAGAAGACAAGGTTGCTTCAATAGTGAAAGTAGTTAAAGAGGAAGAATGAAATCAGAGAGATTAAAAGTAGGTTTAATATTTGGAGGACGCTCAGAAGAGCATGAAATTTCAATTCTTTCAGCAACAAGCGTTTATAAAAATATAGACAAGAAAAAGTTTGATGTAATTTCAATCTATATTAATAAAGAAGGCTTCTGGAGAAGAGTGGATAATCCAGCAATTGGATTCGAGAATCTTAATAAAGGAGAATTTTATTCATTTCTTCCTTGGTCAATCCCTACTGGCTTAGAAAATTTTGGAGCTGATGTGTATTTTCCTCTTTTACATGGTCCATATGGAGAGGATGGAACAATTCAGGGTCTTTTAGAAATGGCGAATGTTCCGTATGTTGGCGCAGGAGTTCTTGCTTCTTCTCTCGGAATGGATAAAGCTAAAATGAAATTTATTTTTAAGGCAAAAGGCTTACCAGTTGTCAATTTTCTTGTTATTTATGATAGAGAATGGGAAAAGAACAAAGATTTTTTCTTAAATAAGATAAAAGAAAAATTTAGATTTCCTGTTTTTACAAAACCTTCAAATCTTGGCTCAAGTATCGGAATTACAAAAGTTAAAGAGGAATTTCAGCTTATTCCTGCTATTGAAGAGGCTTTCAAATACGATAGAAAAATATTAGTTGAACAAGGAGTAATTGCGAGGGAAATAGAATGCAGTGTTCTCGGCAATGATGAACCTCGAGCATCCCTTCCAGGAGAGCTTATTCCCTATCGAGAATTTTATGATTATCGGGATAAATATATTGAAGGAAAAACAGAATTTAAAATCCCTGCTCCTCTTGAGAATTCCCAGGTCGAGGAAATTAGAAGGCTGGCGATAGAGGCATTTAAAGCAATAGAAGGTGCTGGAATGGCAAGGGTAGATTTTTTTCTGGAGAAAAAGACAAATAAAATTTATATAAATGAGATAAATACCATACCCGGATTTACAGAGATTAGCATGTACCCTAAAATGTGGGAGGCTTCAGGAATATCTTATCCAAGATTGATCAAGATATTAATTGAATTAGCATTAGAAAGATATGAAAATAAAAAATGAGAATTCTTGGAATTGACTACGGAGAAAAAAATATAGGACTTGCTCTCAGCGATGAGCTTGGAATAACGGTTCATCCTCTTGGAAAATATAAAAGAAAAAGTAAAAATAAGGATAGAGATTATTTTTTAAAATTAATTAAACAGCATAATATTCAGCAAATAGTGATTGGACTTCCCCTTAGAATGGATGGTAGCAGAGGAATTCAAGCGCGGGAAGTTGAGAAATTTGGAAACTGGCTTAAAGAAATAACAAAACTGCCGGTTGAATATTGGGATGAGAGACTTTCTACAAAGCAGGCATTTGACATTTTAAAATCAAGAAATATTGAATACAAAGAAGGGAAGAAATACAAAGACCAAATTTCAGCTGCAATCATTCTCTCAAGTTATTTAGAAAGCAAGCGTAAATTATGATAAAAATTTTAAAACTGGTAATTCTTTTCATAATTTTGGCAATTTTATTTTTTATACTTTGGTTTTATATTGAGTATTATCTTCCTTATAAAGGGGAAACAAAATCCAGGGTAATTGAAATCGAAAGAGGAGTGCATGTGAAAGCGATTGCTGAGAAGCTCGAAAGAGAAAAAATTATTAAAAATTCAACAGCTTTTCTGATAGGGTATAAAATTTTTTTTAGAAATAAAAGTTTAAAAGCTGGAGAATATCTATTTTCTTTTCCAGTCTCATGTCATCAGGTCTTAAACAAACTGATAAAAGGCGAAATACTTCTTCATTTGATAACTATTCCAGAAGGTTTAACAATCGAGGAAATAGCTGAAGTTTATGAAGAAAAACTTGGAATCCTTAAGGAGGATTTTCTTGAAGCCACGAAAAATACGAGTTTAATTAAAGAAATTGATAGTAAAGCAAAAGATTTAGAGGGATACCTTTTCCCGGAAACCTATCATTTTCCAAAAGGAATTAGCGCGAATAAAATTGTTGAGACAATGGTTCTGCAATTTAAGAAGATATTTGACAATAAGTGGAGAAAAAGAGCCCTTGATTTAGGAATGAATGTTCGTGAAGTAGTTATTCTCGCATCTTTAATTGAGAAAGAAACCTCTGTTCCAGAAGAAAAGCCTCTTATTTCTGCAGTTTTTCATAATAGATTAAAAATAGGAATGAAACTCGAATGTGACCCCACAATTATTTATGCCCTTAAAAGAGAAGGCAAATACGAAAATAGGATAAGAACAAGAGATAAAAAATTTGATTCTCCTTATAATACATACCTTTATTATGGTCTTCCTCCCGGTCCAATTTGTAATCCTGGAAAGGAGTCCTTAGAAGCAGCCCTTTTTCCTGCGCCAGTGAAATATTTATATTTTGTTTCAAAAAATAATGGGACTCACTATTTTAGCACCAGCTTAAAGGAGCATAACAGGGCAGTACAGAAATATCAGAAGTTAATTAAAAAATAATTTGTAAAATCCCATATTCTGATTTAAAATATAATTTAAAAGTTTATTAAGGAGAAAGGTAAAATGAAAAAAGCTTTGGGTTTGATGGTTTTAATTTTTTTCATTTTTGGAATGTGCTTAGCATTGCCAAAGCCTCAGAAGAAAAAACAGGAAGAAGAAAAAGTTATTGTTCCTAAGGAAGTGGGAATGGTTTTTGACCAAGGGATATCAACAAGAGTTCCTCGACTGGATATTCCTATAGAATTTACGAAATTTTATTTCTTTCCAGCTCAGCAGAACCATGTTCATTCAGTTTTTATTTTCAAAATGAAAAATCAGGATTTAGGATTTCAAGAAATAAAACTTCAGACTGAGAAGAAAACTGAGAAGAAAGAGAACCCACAAGAAACAGTGCCTGTGGAATTAATTACTGATTTAAATGCCTTTTTAAGATTTTACAAAATGGAAGATGGAAAAATTACTGGAATATTTAGAGAAGTATATATTCCTTTCCAAATTAAAAAGAAAAAAGAAGAATACAATCCTGAAGAGGAGAATTTTTATTCAGTAGGATACCCACTGCCTCCGGGGAAATATTTGTTAGCTTTTGCAGTAACTTCAATTGATTTAACAAAAATTGGCACAGTGTATAAAGAATTTGAACTCCCAAATCCTTTAAAACTTGAGAAAGAGTTGGTTTTAACTCCAATTGTATTTCTGAAATCTTTTAAAAAATTACAAACAGTAGAAACTTTGCCAGCAGTTCATATAAATAGTTTCCGTTATTCAATCCTCGAGATTGTTCCAAAATTAGATTTGACATTTTCAAAAACTGAACAGCCAGATATTTTCTATTATGTATATGGGGCAAGACCAAATCCTCAGACCAATAAATACGAATTAGAAGTTACTTATCAGATTTTGAAAGGGGAAGAAGCAGTTATAAAATTTAAGCCAACTGTATTTGAGATTCCTTTGGTCAGTCATCCTTTACCTTTGAAAAAACAGGATAAATTTATTGAACCAGGAGATTATACTCTTTTAATAAAAATTGTTGATAAAGTAACAAATGCCAGTCTAACTAAAAAGGTTAATTTTACTTTTAGTTAAAATTAACTTTTTGAATTAATTAAATAACAAATGAAATTCATAGTTGATTTTCATATTCATTCAAAATTTTCTCGTGCAACTTCAAAGGATATGAATCTTGATGTTTTAGCTCGCTGGGCAAAAATAAAAGGAATAAAAGTTCTGGGAACAGGGGATTTTACTCATCCCGAATGGTTATTCCTAATAAAAGAGAGATTAACTGAGGCAGGAAATGGGTTTTATCAATTAAAGGATTTAAGAAAGATAAATAATGAATATCTTTCAGATATTTCTTTTTCACTGGATGATGTATTTTTTATACTTTCCTCTGAGATAAGTTTCATTTACTCTAAAAAAGATAAGGTTAGAAAGGTCCATTTAATCATCATAGCTCCTGATTTAAAATATGTTGAAAAACTGAATAAAAAATTATCAGGGATTGGGAATTTAAATGCTGATGGAAGACCAATAATTGGAATGGATGCAAAGGATTTTTTAAAAATGTCT
>CAZWBN010000161.1:0-4555 GCA_964632095.1 uncultured Clostridia bacterium
CCAGGAGGTTCTGCAGTAGGCTCAGACATTATCTGGCGTGAGATAATGCTGGCGAAAAAGAAGAAGCCTTTTATAGTATCAATGTCTGATTTAGCAGCATCGGGCGGTTACTGGATTTCAATGGGAGGAGATGAAATTTTTGCTCAACCTCAAACATTAACCGGTTCAATTGGAGTTATATTTGGAAAATTCAATTTTGCGGGTTTTTACAAAAAAATTGGAATTACAGCTGAGAGACTGACAAAAGGAGAAAGGGCTGATATTTTTTCAACTTTTCGTGGTTTTACTCCTCAAGAAAGAAAAATGATAAGGGAGGAAATCTGGTCCATTTATGATGAATTCCTCACAAAAGTTGCAAAGGCAAGAAAAATGACCAAAGAAAAGGTGAATGAAATTGGAAGGGGAAGGGTATGGACAGGGAATCAGGCATTAAAACTTGGTCTTGTGGACCATCTCGGAGGTTTAACTGATGCGATTAAAAGAGCCAAAGAGCTTGCAAAAATACCTGCTGAAGAAGAGGTGAAGCTCGTTATCTGGCCAAAAAGGATTTCCTTATTTGAAGTTTTGTTCGGGCGAAGAAATCTTTTCTCAAAAACTAAAATTTATATAGATGAGGAAACTCAAAAAATCATTGATAATTATATTTTTCCTTTTAGGAAAAACAATTTCTGGGCAATAATGCTCTATCCAATCGAAATAAAATAAATTTTATTGATAACAAGCTGAGGCAGCAGATACTCCAGTTCCAGGTTTTACTTTATATCCTGATTCTGACAGAAGTTTTTCCAGAGCATTTAAAATTAACAGTACATTACTTTGAGTAGAAGACTCTCCCATTAGTCCTATTCTCCACGCTTTCCCTGAAAATACTCCTAAACCTCCCCCGATTTCTATTCCATATTCTTTTAATAAACGCCCCCTCACCTCTACATCAGATATTCCCTCTGGGATAGCAACAGCAGTGAGCATTGGAGCTTGATGACCTTCCTGTGCAATCAATTTCAGTCCCATTGCTTTAAGCCCAGCTTTTAATGCCTCTGCGTTCCTTCTGTGTCTTTCAAAGCGAGTTTCAAGCCCTTCCTCTAAGACAATTTTTAAACCCTCATATAATGCATATAATAGAGACATTGAAGCCGTATGGTGATAAGTCCTTTTTCCTCCAAACCAGTATTTTTCCAAAAGATTAACATCTAAATAAAAACTTGAAACTTTATTTTTTCTTTTTTTAATAATTTCAACTGCTTTTTCACTAAAGGTTATTGGAGCCAATCCTGGGGGACAGCTCAGGCATTTCTGAGTCGCACTATAAACAATGTCAATGCCAAGTTTATCAGTTTCAACAGGATATCCTCCAAGAGAAGCAACAGTATCAACAAGGAGCAAGGCTTCGCTTTCTCTAACTATTTCACTGATTTCTTCCAAGGGTTGTAAAACCCCTGTAGAGGTCTCGGTATGAACAATAGCTACAAGTTTAACCTTTTTTTCCTTAATCGCTTTTCTAACCTTTTCAGGAGGTACGGTCTCACCCCAGGGAGCTTCGATTATAAGTGGTTTTCCTCCATATCTTTCCACCATATCCTTAATTCGAGCTCCAAAATAGCCATTTATACAAACCAATACTTCATCGCCTGGTTCTATTATATTGCAAAGAGCAGCTTCCATTCCTGCAGTGCCTGTCCCTGATACAGGAAAGGTAATTTTATTTTTAGTTTTAAAAACTTTTCTCAGCATTTCGACAATTTCATCCATAATTTTTAATAATTCAGAATCAAGATACCCAACCACTGGAGTCATCATTGCTTTGTAAACCCGGGGATTGACATTGCTTGGTCCTGGACCTAATAAAATTCTCTTTGGAGGTTTTAACTCCTCATAGATATTTTCCATTTTAGCCTCCTATGAATAATTTTTATAAAAAATATTTAATAAATTATTTTAACAAATTTTATAGGAAAGGTTTATTCTTGATTCTCATTAGAGTTTTTGATAAGGTAGATGACATGAAGGAAGATAAAATATTTAAGGTTAAATGCCCCCACTGTAATGTAGAACTCTGGATCGATAGTGTGGGTAAAAAAGTCATTAAATTTGAAAGAATAAGAACAAAAGATAGTAAATCCTTGGATGAGTTGATTTTTAAAGAAAAAGAGAGAATTCAGGAGTTTGATAGGAAATTTGAAGCAAGTTTTGAACTTCAGAAAGCAAAAAAGGAAGAGATAGAGAAAAAATTAAAAAGCCAGTTTCAGAAAGTAGTCTCTGAAATTGGGGATGACGAAGAAGTAAAATAAATTATAAATAATCTTTTTTATTTTCCTTTTCCAATTTTTCGACTAATTCTTTAATACGCTGGTCATAATTTTTATCACAAATTAGAAGGGCATTGTTGTTATAGATTACAATAATATCTTTAACTCCTATTAATGCTGTAAGCATATTAGGATTATAAACAATGCAATTTTTGGAATCTATTGAGACCACATTTCCTTTAACAGCATTTCCATTTTCATCCTTGGACCATATTTCAGCCACAGAAGACCATGCGCCAACATCTGACCAGCCAAAATCTCCTTTTATAACCAAAATTCCCTTTGCCTTTTCCATTAGAGCATAATCAATGGAAGTGGAGGGTAATTTTTCAAAAATTTCTGATATTTTCTTTCTTTCGTGTTTTTTAAGGGCTTCTAATAATTCAAGATAACTATTGTATAATTCAGGTGTGTATTGCTCCAGTTTTTTAGAGAAAGTCCGTGCACTCCAAATAAAAATCCCGCTATTCCAGAAGTACTCCTTCTCGGCTAAGTATTTTTTAGCCTCTTCTAATGTAGGTTTTTCTTTAAATTCCTCTACCCAGTAAAACTCTTTCCCATTAATTTTAAATGTTTTGTTCGGAGAATAATGAATATATCCATATCCTGTTGCTGGATAAGAAGGTTGTATCCCAATGGTAATAAGATATTCTTCTAATTGAGCCATTTTTAAACAGGAATTCAGCACCCTGTTAAACTCCTCTTTATTCTCAATAAAATGATCAGCAGGAAGTGCAGCGATTGTGGCGTCAGGGTCTTCAATGTAAATTTGAGCAGTTGCTAATAAAAGGGAGGGCGCGGTATTTTTTGCTAAAGGTTCTATTATTAAATTTTTTTCAGGAAGATTTGGAACAAGTTTATAAATCTCATTACTGAATTCCGCATTTGCTATTGTATATATTCTCTCGTAAGGAATTAATGGCAAAATTCTTTCGATTGTTTCTTCGAGCATTGTCTTTTCACTTGTAATCGGGAGAAATTGTTTTGGTTTTCTTTTTCTACTCAATGGCCAGAATCTCTTTCCAACTCCTCCTGCCATAATAACAGCAAAATTTCCCATAATTATACCTCTGATTTTAGTCTTTCTTTATATTATAAAATACAAAAAAAAATTGCAATAAAATATCCATTATGCTATAAAAAAGCCTATTACAAAATGAGAAGAGTTAGGGTTATTGGAACAGGCTCATATGTTCCTGAAAAAATATTGACCAATTTTGACTTAGAAAAAATGGTGGATACATCAGATGAGTGGATTGTTACAAGAACAGGAATTAAAGAAAGAAGAATCGCCTCTTCGGAACAGGCAACATCGGATATGGTTATTGAAGCAAGCAAAAAGGCTCTGGAGAATGCAGGGCTCAAAGCCCAAGATATTGACCTTATAATTATTGCCACTGTAACACCTGATAATCTTTTTCCTTCGACCGCATGCTGGGTTCAGAGAGCTCTTGGAATAAGGAATATTCCTGCTTTTGATATTTCAGCAGCTTGCCCGGGTTTTCTGTACGCTCTTATTCTGGCTGAAAGTTTAATCCTGAGCAAGAAAAATAGAAGGGTTTTAGTAGCAGGAGCAGAAATGCTTAGTAAAATTACTAACTGGGAAGATAGAAATACCTGTGTACTGTTTGGAGATGGTGCTGGCGTTGTTATATTGGAAGAAAGCAATGACGAATCCGGCATTCTTTCTTCTTATTGGGCTGCTGAAGGAAGTCTTGGTGACTTGTTGATTCAACCTGCAGGAGGCACACGAATGCCAGCTACTCATGATACAGTGGAAAAAAAACTACATACAGTGCATATGAAAGGAAATGAAGTTTTTAAACATGCAGTAAAGAAAATGGGTGAGGCTGCCCTTAAAGCCCTTTCAAAAGCAGGTCTTACTGGTGAAGATATTGATATTTTCATTCCCCATCAAGCTAACATAAGAATAATTGAAGCAACATGTCAAAGATTGAAAATTCCTATGGAAAAAACATACATAAACATCCATAAATATGGAAATGTTTCAGCTGCAACAATTCCAATAGCCCTTGATGAATTAAATAGAGAAGGCAAATTGAAGAAGGGAGATATTATTTTAATGGATTCATTTGGAGCTGGTTTCACCTGGGCTTCTATGGTAATCAGGTGGTAATTTTGGAATTACTGTAAAGGTTATTTCATTCCTTATCTTTCACCTTTTACAATTGACCTTTCACAGAACTCTATTTATATAAGCATTGATTAAACTGAAGGCTCCGGATAAA